>JAFAQG010001010.1 GCA_019246575.1 Acidobacteriaceae bacterium | reverse complement strand
AAGATACGTTTCTGGATGCCCTCGCCATAGACGCTTAAAGTGGCACAGGGCTGACGCGGCTTCGTTAGCTGCAACACGACAGAACCGATTCTGTATTTCACGCCAGGCCGCCACGACCGGTGATCCAGGTCTGCGGTTGTAAGATTTTCGCCAAGCGCCCCGTAGAACACGGGCCAGCCCTCATCGCGCAAGTGGTCGATCACTTCTGCCGCAAGGAGAAGCAGTGCCTTCTTACGCCCGCCATGATACGGGTACCGATGTTTGTCGCCGCAAATACCAAGCTCTTCGACCACGGCACGCGTGATCGAATATTTTGGGACGCCACCGTCAGAAATGTTGAGCTGTATAACTCGCGGTGACATCTTCGGTTGCGATTACGCGAGCTTCTCCAGTGTGTAGCCGTTTCTTTGGATTTCCGTGAAGTACGTCTTAGCGGGCGTGCCGTGCTTTGCAAAGAGCTGCTCGAAGCACTGAGTTACCGATTCGGATCCGCGCTCATAGAAGACGAGGACAGAAGGACCGGAGCCGCTCAGAGCGCAACCGAGCAATCCGGGCTTGTGCAAGTCGAGCATTTCGGCGAATCCCGGAATTAGAGGGGCGCGATAGGGCTGGTGTATCTTGTCCTGCAATGCGGCAGAGAAGGATTCGGTGCTACCAGTACACAGCGCAGCGATCAAAAGAGCAGAGTGTTGAACGTTAAACACGGCATCGGAACGGCTGTACGTGTCGGGTAATACGGACCGAGCTTTCGTGGTAGACAGAACGAACTCGGGCACTACCGCCGCAACGCCGTAATTTGCCGGAAGTTCAATACGCACCGCGTGAGTTTGGCCGTCGGGTTCCATGGAGGAAGCGACGACTGCTCCCAACACGCAGGCAGAGACGTTATCGGGATGCCCTTCGATCTTTGCTGCTTCGTTCAGAACCTGATGACGCGACCAATTCAATTCCAGAAACTGGCTGGCGATCACGACACCCGCTGTCAGCGCGGCCGCGCTAGAGCCAAGGCCCTTTCCGATCGGAATGCTATTTGCAATGTCTAATTTGATCGGCGGTAACCCGGCGTTCTCGTCTGCTGCGACCTGAAGCGCGGTCTGCCAGATCAAATTCGATTCATCTTCCGGTATCTCTGCTGGATCCACTCCGCTGGCGGTGATCGTTAGACAGTCACAAGACTCGACGGTGCAGACGAGATGAAGATCGAGCGCGAGGCCGAGCGCGTCGAAGCCGGGTCCGAGATTGGCGCTCGAAGCCGGCACGCACACACGGTATTTCATTCGCAGCCGGCAATCATGAACTGCTAATTCGCAGCCATTTGCACGCAGCGTTCCTGACGGCACGAGTCATAGATGGCGAGCACAACCTCGAGCGCGCGACATCCTTCTTCTCCGTTGACGACAGGCTCTCGACCAGTACGAATGGCTTCTGCGAAATCAAGGAACTGCCGCTCGAATGTAGTCACGCTGATGGCCATCGGATCGGATGCGCCGGACGCGGCATTGCTCTCGACCGGCGCGGGATCGGCAGCGTTTGCATGTTCGTCATCCTGTACGTCCCAACCGGTAAGCCGGTCACCGGTGATGATTGCGCTTCCTTTCGTGCCGTGGAATTCGATTCTTTCGGGATAGCCAGGCCAGAACGCCGTGGCTGCCTGAATAACGCCGGTTGCGCCCGAGCGATACTTCAGCACAGCATTCACGATGTCTTCAGATTCGATTTTGTGACGCGCGCCTAGCTGCCACATTGCTTTCACTTCCGAAACGGCGCCCATCAAGTAAAGCAAAATATCGACTTGGTGAATCGCCTGATTGATCAGCGCGCCTCCGCCTTCGGTATGCCAGCTGCCTTTGATGGGGCGCGAGTAGTACTCATCGCTTCGATACCACTTGACGTAAGCATCGGCTTCGAGTAATTTGCCGAGACGGCCTGCGGGAAGAGCTCGCTTCAAGAACAGAGTGGAATCGTCGAAACGGTGCTGGCTCATGACGCCGAGCTTGATACCCGCGGTACGCGCGACATTCACAATTTGCCGCGCGGGTTCGAGATTCGTGGCGATCGGCTTCTGCACCATGACGTGCCGCTTGATATCGGCGCAGACCTGCACGGGCTTGAGATGAAAATCAGGAAACGTGCAAACGTCGACGTAATCGAGGCCCGGATAGCGACAGAGATCGCGGTAATCGCCGACGAACTCAGTGTTCCATCGGCGTGCAAAATCACGTCCGCGAGACTCTGTTTTATTCGAGCACGCGACGAGTTGAAATCCGATATTCGTATACGCTTGCGCGTGCTTGTTCGCTATTGCGCCTGTTCCCAGGATGCCGACCTTCAAGGGTGCGGTGCCGGACATGTTTCTCTATTCTTACAAACGGCCCAAACGGCCGCGGTGCATTTCATTGTTTCGAACCTTCTCAAACAAATAGTGACAAAGTTGTTTGTACCCGTTAGAATAAGCTCCATGTTGTTTAATAAAGCTTCGAACAAGACACGCAAGAAGGCCGACGAAAACGCAGCTGTTGCCCCTGAGATGAGCGCAGCCGGCGAAGGTACGGCAAACCCGCGCGCATCGAGGTCTTCCAAGACGAAGAACGATACAGGCGAAACGGGCGCCGCGAAGCGCCATCGCAAAGCATCGCCTCTTGCAGCAGCAACACAGGACAACACGCCGGTTGAAGAGAGCGCAACTACGCCCAAGACGTTGGCGGCGGCTGCCGGTGCTGAGACGAATGCAGTAGCTTCCACCATCATCGATTCGGCCGGTGTGGTGACGAACCCAGCAGCAACAACGGCGCATTCCCCAGAGAACACAGCCGAGATCATTGCGGGACCCGAAGTTACAAACGAACAGATCGCTAAGCTCGCATATTCCTATTGGATTGCGCGAGGTGGAGCACACGGGTCGCAAGAGGAAGACTGGATGCGCGCGGAGCGCGAGCTCAGAGCAAGAAGGTAGAAGCGAATCGCATCGCTCGCCCGGTGAGCGGGCAACCGAATTTCTAACTCGTTCGTCCAAACTCCTACGGAGCGTAGTTTCGTTAAAGTTGCGACCTGCGCTTGTAGTGTATAAACATGGACTTTTGGTATGAGTGGGCCGGCTGACCAGGCAGTGCATACTGCTGCCATGCCCGAAGTGTCGGAACACCCTCGATCGGCGCTGATTGCGACCGTTGCCTGGTTCCGCGATCTTATGTTGTCGGTTTTGATCGCGGTGCTCGTCATCTTGTTTCTCTATCGCCCTGTGAAGGTGGAAGGAACCAGCATGATGCCGAGTCTGTATGACCAGGAGCGGCTGTTTATAAACCAGTTCAGTTACAAGTTCGGGCTGGATGATATCAAGCGCGGCGACACGGTAGTGTTTCTGTTTCCGGAGCAGCCGACCACGTCGTATATCAAGCGAGTGATCGGTTTGCCGGGCGATACGGTGGCTGTGGAAGACGGGTACGTTATTGTCAACGGCAGGAAGCTGGTAGAAAACTATGTGCCGCCCGAGTATCGTGATAACCGCAACTACCCGCCTACGCTGGTGCCACCGGGCGATTACTTCGTGCTCGGCGATCACCGGGTGACATCCAATGACAGCCGGGCGTGGGGTTTCGTGCCGAGGAACTATATCTACGGCAAAGCAGTGTTCGTGTTTTGGCCCCCGGAGCGAATCGGGACCGTTCACTGACGTGATGAAGCGAGCCGCGCCGATGCGTTAACAACAATTGGTATACCGCGTCATTCCGTTCCGGGGTCAGTTTCGACATCCACGATGTTCGCGGCGCGTTAAGGACGGCGGTTGATAAGCCACAGAATCAACGTGGCTAACACGCTTAAGAGAAGGCACGTCACCCAGGGGAAATAAACGGTTGTGTTCTTGCCGCGCCAGGCGATATCGCCCGGTAGCCGCCCCAGCGGCAAATTTAACCGGCCGGCGATCGTGATCAGAGCACCGACGGCAGTTAGTGCGAGCCCAATCACAATAAGAATGCGTCCGAAGCTCATGTCTTCATCATGCTACCCGCGGTTGAAGACCCCGCGCAAAACGGGCGCGGCATCAAGCGTCCCCTGCAAAGGCCAGCACGTTCCTTCGCCTGCCTCCGGGTACGCATCCGTGCCCTTTGCGCTGTTGAGATAAACTGACCGCTGAGACGATCAGCTGGTATGAGCGATTCGAACATCTACGCTCCAAGCGCCGAGTTCTCATCGCGCGCGCACATCAAAAGCCTTGAGGAGTATCAAGACTTGTACCGCCGCGCAAAAGAAAACCCGCAGCGGTTTTGGGGCGAGCTGGGCAGACATGAGCTTACATGGTTTCGCCCTTTCACGAAGACCCTCGAATGGGAGCCGCCGCAGGCAAAATGGTTTGTTGGGGGTCAGATTAATGCCTCGTACAACTGCCTCGACCGGCACCTGAAGACGCACCGCCGCACAAAGCCGGCGTTTATTTGGGAAGGCGAGCCCGGAGACCAGCGCATCATTACTTACGAAGAGTTGCAGCGCCTGGTTTGCCGGTTTGCCACTGTGCTGAAGCACCTCGGTTTCAAGACGAACGATCGCGCTGTGATCTATATGCCGATGGTTCCCGAGTTGCCGATTGCAATGCTTGCGTGCGCCCGGCTCGGGATTATTCACAGCGTGGTCTTCGGCGGGTTTTCAGCCGAAGCATTGAAGCTGCGCATACAAGACCTGGCGGCGAACGTAGTCATTACGGCTGACGGCGGCTGGCGTCGCGGCAAAGAGGTCAAACTCAAGCCTGCGGTGGACGAAGCGCTCGAAGAATGTCCCGACGTTCGGACCGTAATCGTGCATAAGCGCACAGGCTCGCAGACCGCAATGAAGAAAGGGCGTGATGTGTGGTGGCACGAAGAGGACGCGCGCCTCGACGACTCGCCACCATTGCGACACGAGGCGGAGAGCTGCGGCGCCGTGGACCTCGATTCCGAGCATCCTCTGTATGTGCTGTACACATCCGGCACAACGGGCAAACCGAAAGGAATTCTTCACACCACCGCCGGTTATCTATTGCAGACTGCGGTCTCGATGAAGTGGGTTTTCGATCTGCAAGAGAGCGACGTGTATTGGTGCACTGCGGATATCGGCTGGGTGACAGGACACAGCTACATCGTTTACGGGCCGCTCGCGGCAGGCGCA
>JAFAQG010000941.1 GCA_019246575.1 Acidobacteriaceae bacterium | reverse complement strand
CGGCTGCCGAACAGCGCCGGGCCCCTTCGACTCGCAGTCTTCAACTATCCCACGCCGGAGATGGCCCGCCTCCATACCGTCGATTTCAGGCTGCTGCCGAACACGCATGTGAAGCGTTCTGGAGTGCTGGTCGCGATCGTCTACGGGCCCGCGAGCGATGCCGAAGCGGATACCCTCCTGAGCCGCGGCCAGTACGAGGCGAAGATTACCTGGAACGACACGCCGAGCCCACCTCCCATTAAGCCGCTTTATCAGTTGTTATTGAATATCTTATACATGAGCATCGTTCTATCCGCATTGTGCCTCGTAGCCGGGCTCATCTACGGCGGAATGCGGATCTATAGGCGTCGTTACGGGCAACTCGAGGCTAGCGAAGCACTGACAACCCTCCATCTCACAAACGATTAGCGCAGCTCGCCAATCACTCACAATCCAAAGAAAATAAAGACAAATTCGCTCTGGGCACAGGTGTTTTCCACAACTCGGAAAGAGTTTTACACAGCCGGTGGAAAAACATGTCCACTCGTAAATGGTTTGTACGCGAGCAGTTACGGGAGGTACTGAGAACGCGGAAAATTGCGCTTGACTTCACCCCCCAGTGGCCCTACACTCCAATCACAAACAGGTTTTGGCGGTTGCGATACCGTCGGATCTGATTCTCCCATCAAACGTAACCTTCGGTACGCCGGAGGCTTGGTAACAGGAGAAAAATGCTCATTCGACAAGAATGGGCATTTTTCTTTTGATGCAGGGTCTGCCGGGCCCCCTCGGCACGAATGCGCTTGACAATTCTGATCACCTATCACATACTGAACACTGTTAAGCATGGGTGTTCAGGAGCGGCGGGCGAGAGAACGGGAAGAGGTGCGAGGCGAGATTCTCGACGCCGCGCGAGGCCTGTTCGTCAGGGAAGGCTACGAGAACGTCTCCATCCGCAAGATAGCCGATAAAATCGAGTATTCGCCCGGCACAATCTACCTCTACTTCAAAGACAAGGCGGATATTTTCGACACCCTTTGCGAACAGACCTTCTCGAAGCTCGACAGGCGTTTGCGCGCGATTGTAGCCGATAGAGACGATCCGATCGAAAAACTCAAGCGCGCCGGTCGCGCTTATGCGGAATTCGCGGCGGAGAACCCGAACGAATATCTCGTGACGTTCGTGCTGCCCCCCGAGCGCAAAGCGGGCGAAAATCCGCGGGTCGAGACGAGCGGCATGGCTTGTTTTAGTAATCTGCGGCAGCTGGTCCTGCAATGCGTCGAGCACGACCGTTTACGAGTGACGGACGTCGAAGAGATCAGCCAGGCGCTATGGGCCTGCATCCATGGCGTCGCCACACTGATCGCGGCAGATTGCGGGTTTCCGTTCGTCGAGCGTAGCCGCCTCATCGACCGTGTCATCGATATCAGCGTGGAGGGCGTTCGGAAATGACCTCGGAAATAACTGAGAGTTATCCTGACCGCCTGAACATTATTCATAATTTGGATTACGTTCGGAGAGGTGCGCGGTGAATTTCGTCGCGGTCCAGATGCTGCTCGGCGATCGCATGAAGTACCTGGGTCTGGTGCTTGCCGTCGCCTTCTCTACCTTCCTGATGTCCCATCAGAGCTCCATCTTCGCCGGCGTGATGGACCGCACACGAAGCCAGATTAAGGACGTGCAGGATGCCGACATCTGGGTGATGGACCCTGCGACGCAGTACTTCGACGAGGTCAAGGCCTTGTCCGATGAGGCGCTCTATCGCGTCCGCGGCGTCGAAGGCGTCCAATGGGCGGTCCCGTTGCATAGAGGCATGCCGACCGCCCGGGCGCTGAACGGAAATTTCCGCTCCGTCATACTCATGAGCGTCGATGACGACTCGCTCGCCGGCGCACCGCGGCGTCTCTTGGCCGGCTCTATTGACGACCTGCGCCAGCCCGACGCCGTCTTCATGGACCGCGCGGCCTTCGATTTCTTCTTCCCGAACGAACCCATTCAAACCGGCAAAATCTTCGAGATGAACGATCACCGCGTGAAAGTGGTCGGAGTGTTCGAGTCTTCCGCGCCCTTTACCAATCTGCCGGTGTTTTACGCCCGTTACAGTAATGCAATCAAATACCAGGGTCCGGAACGAAACATGATGACCTTTGTGCTGGTCAAGACGAAGCCAGGCATCAGCGATTCCGAGGTTTGCAAACGTATCCAGAGCGAAACAGGGCTGCGCGCTTTAACCAGCGCCGATTTCGGATGGCAGACTATCATGTATTACTTCAAACACACCGGAATTCCGCTGAATTTCGGCATCACCATCGCGATTGCCCTGCTCGTAGGGACGCTGGTCGCCGGACAGACTTTTTACATCTTTACGCTCGAGAACCTGAAGCAATTCGGCGCGTTGAAAGCAATCGGGGTGACCAATTGGCGTCTCACCGGCATGATCCTGCTGCAGGCAGGAATGGTCGCCGGCATCGGGTATTCGCTCGGCATCATGGGGACAGTGACCTTTTTTCAAGTAACAAAGGACAACATCGACCTGCGCGGGTTTTTCATTCCCTGGCAAATCGCCGTGGGCACCGCAGCCTCGGTGTTGGTCATCATCGTTATGGCCAGCCTGATGAGCATCCGCCGGGTGCTGGTCCTCGAGCCGGCAGCGGTGTTCAGAGGGCAATAGGAGTCGGATGGCAAATCCCTACGCAGTCGTATGCCGTGGCATCACGAAGGAGTTCGAGGCCGGCGACACAAAGAACCTCGTGTTACGGGGCATCAATCTGGCGGTCCCGTTTGGCGAGCTGACAATGCTCGTCGGCCCCAGCGGATGCGGCAAAACTACGCTCTTATCCGTTATTGCCGGGCTTCTCGATGCCACGTCCGGAGAGCTCATGGTCCTGGGCCAGAACATGCGAGAGCTGAAAGGCCATGACGCGGTCATCTTTCGCCGCAGGAATCTGGGCTTCGTGTTTCAGCAATATAATTTGTTGCCTGCGCTTACCGCTGCCGAAAACGCCGCCGTGCCCTTGATGGCTGCAGGCATAAAGCGCAAAGATGCCGTCCTCCGGGCGTCTGAATTGCTGTCAAACTTAGGGTTGGGAGGCCGTCTCGATGCACGGCCCGCCACCCTTTCCGGTGGTGAGCAGCAGCGGGTGGCTTTTGCGAGGGCGCTCTTGCATGAGCCGCGTCTTGTTGTCTGTGACGAGCCTACATCGGC
>JAFAQG010000933.1 GCA_019246575.1 Acidobacteriaceae bacterium | reverse complement strand
TTGGACGCTGATGTTGGGCGCGTTGGTTGAACTGAAAGGCGACGGTGTCGGTATCCTTCGCCAAATAGAGCCTGTCTTTGGCCTTGCCCGTACTCACACCGACGTTGACGGGCTCGATCACCGCGCCTGCGCCGAAAGCATTTTGATGGCTGGTCACCTTCGCAACGTTATACGTCTTCTGAGTAGGCAACAGGTTTACGACACTTACAGGATCGTTGTCTTTCGGCGACTGAACGATGACTCTGACTTCGGCCACCGCGTGTTTGAAGCGATGCGGAGGATTAAGGCTGACGGAGAACCCTACGGTGGTCTGCGCCCGGCTCTTGGTCGCCCGGTTGTTCTCGAGCAGGTACTGATCCGAAATGGCGCCTTGCAGCAACATGCGTAACGTTGTGATCTGGGAGTTGAGTTCCACCTGTTCGGCGAGTAAGTCGGCACCGGAAAGCCCGACGTTGGTGGGCGCCGGCAGCGCCGTCGAGACCGGCACGGGAGGAACGATTCCAGCTTGCCCGGGTGTTGTGCTCGTTGTATTGGCCTGCTGCGTTGTATTCAAGTTATTCGACGATCCGCTAGTTTGCTGATTCTGAGCGCCCGCGGTGGATGTGTTTTGAAGGCTCGTTCCGCCGCCGGTATTGCCACCCCCAGTGCTTGTTCCAGAGTTGCCGGTCGCGACCGAGATGGGTCCGCACCCCTGGGCTCCCGAGGAGCCGACGCTGGGCAGGGTTCCCGGCGGGCATTGAAGAGTCACGAGCGACTGGGACGTGTTATCCACGGTGCCTATGGTGTTGCTGGCCGCATTCGTGCTCGCCAGGCCGTTCGACAACGCCGAAGTTATGGTTGGCGTGGGCGTCGTAGTCACCTGTGCGGTTAAGAACGACGTATTCCGCTCGATTCCCTGAATGTTGTTTAACCCGCCAAATACGGAAGCCTGGTTGAATCCGCTGATGCTGGCAAGCTGCGCGGAAGTACTCACCAACATCTGTTTCAGTGAAAAGGTGTCGAATATCTTTGCCGGCGCAACTGCGATTCCGTTTTCGTTTGCATTCTTAAAGGGTTTTGGAATCGGTCTAAGAAGATACGCCCAAACATAATGGCTCGACTCCCATTGATACTGTCTCCAACCCTTCGGCGGCACTTCGTATCTGACGACGCGAAAGCTTTGTGAGGCGCCCCAGCCCGCAGTCCGCCATTCCGGCGGTAAATCTCGCACCGGCGTACCGTTCACCGTATAGTAACCGGTTTTGTCATCGTTTAGTATCAACGATCTGACGACATGTAAGCCGTCATCGTCAGCCACAAACACAGGCAAGAGCACTTTCTCGCGGTTCTCAAATTTAAAAATCTTCGTACTAAAGGCGACGTTCGAATGACAATCTGTCGTATTTGCGTCCTCCACACGGCAGAGCTTGGACTGCTTTGGATTAATAGAAACGACTATCAGCGGCGACTCCTCCCGCCAAGCATCGATGCAGTTATTAGAAATGTCTTTCGGCGTCCCATTTTGCGGATCCCAATATTGAAGCTTCGTATTTGGCGTCGTATTGATTCTGTAACCGTTGCAGTGGGCTGTCCCGGCTTTTGGCTCCTTGCCAAACAGAGTCTCCAACGTACTGCTCAGCTCTCCAACGTCCGTGATGGTTTTGCTTGCGCTCTGCAATTCCGCGGCATTGGCATTTTGCCCCGATGCCGGATGCGGAATAACGCCCAGCGCAATGGAAGCGAAAGCAACCGCTGTCAACCGGTGAAAAAGGCCAGGAATGCAAGACCGTATACCGTCCTATTTGAAAAAAAACAGTCAGATTTCGGCAATAGTAACATCCCTGGCGCGAGAGACCGCCACGGTATTGCTCAGCCCCGCGCCGCTACCGGTCTCTTCTCGAGAAACGCCCGGAACTCCTGCACATTATGCGTCAATTGCGGAAAGGTCGCGATCACGTTCTGCTCGGCGTCCATCAGTGCATAAAACGGAATCGATGCCGTGCCGAACTTCTGATCTTCGAGTTTCTGGTTCTTTTCAGATTCCGCATCGGTGCCGTCCGTATAGAGGTCGACAACAACAAGATTCTTCAACACGGCTTGAATCTCCGAGCGTGTAAACATGTTCGCCTTCATCCAGTGGCAATTCGTGCACGCGTATCCGGTAAAGTTCACCAAAACGAGTTTGTTCTGCTCGCGTGCACTCTGAAGCGCCGCGTCCAGATCGTTTTTGAAGCAAGTGCCTGTCGCGGTTTCCGTTCCCGTGCCGGCGAGCGAAACACCGGACCCTTCCGGCACAAAAGCGTCCAGGTCCCCTAACCGTGCGCCAAACAAACCCGGAACTAAACTGATGGCGAAAATCAGGAACAGCGCTGCAACGAGTGCGCGCGTTACTCCCACCGGCTGGTCCTTATTTACGCCTTCCATGCGCAAAATACCGAAGAGATACAAACCAGGTAAGGCAAACAGCACGATCCATGCCGCCAAGAAACGTTCGCGCGAAAGCCAGTGCGTCTGCAACACTTGGTCCACATTGCTGATGTATTTCAGCATCACCGCAAGCACGATGAATCCGAGCACCACCTTCACGCGCACCATCCAAATCCCGCTACGCGGCAATCTCTGCATATAAGAGGGAAACAGCGCGAGAAGAAAGAACGGCGCTGCAAGTCCCGTCGCGAACGACATCATCCCAAGTACCGGCTCGAAGCCCTTCGACTGCACCGAAGCGATCAGCAGCGGTCCCACAATCGGCCCGATACACGCAAACGACGTCAGCGAAAATGTCAGCCCCATCAGCAGCGTGCCCGCATACCCGCCGCCCTGCGAGGCGCGATCGAGGCTCGTGACCAGCCCTGACGGCAATCGCAATTCGAACGCACCCAGCAGGCTCAAACCGAACGCGAAGAATACGAGTGCTATGAAGCTATTCACCCACGGGCTCGATCCGAGCTGCACAACTCCGAACGGTCCTGTGATCGCCGTCACCAGAACACCGAGCCCGGTAAATAGGACGACGATACCCACACAGAACAGCAGTGCTTGACGCCACGCACTGCGCTTTTCGATGTCTTGATTTAAAAAGAATGACACCGTGATCGGGATCATCGGAAACACACACGGTGTGAACAGCGCAGCGAGACCAAACCCGAATGCAGTCAGCAGAAATGGAAGCAAATCACGAGACGCATTGGATGAACCAAACACCACCGGCGTCGTGGTCGCCTTCGTCGTTGTCGTGCTGTCCGAGCTGCCTGCAACTGGTATATACCCAGCCGGCAGTGCGAAACTCACCGCAGCAGCGCCCGCTACCACCGACAGCTCCGCCGCCACGCTTTTTTTCACTGGCGGCAAACACTTCACATCCGAGCACGCTTGATACCGCGCGTTCGCTTCGACGGGTACTTTTCCCGGTACCGATTTCGACGTGACTACTTGAAGCAGAAACACTGCATTCCCGCTATAAGTCTCGGTGTCTATATTGAAATTTGGATCTAACTTCCGAGCCGGCTGCGGGCGGTAAAACGTCTTACCAGTAATTGAAGCATTCGGAGTTAGCGTCAGCTTAGTAATGATCGGGCCGCCCGGAGGCGTCGTTGGGGAATACAGATGCCATCCTGGCTGGATGGTCGCCTTCAGTTCAAACCAGGCGTTGCCGCCAGGCGCCACTTCGGATGTCCCGTTGACCGGTATAAGCGTCCACTGTACCGGATCTTCTTTCGCGAAGCACAGCGCGGCACTGCATGCCGCAACCATCAGTGTCAGACGTATTCGCTTCGCGTGGTGCATCGAATGCAACCTAAATTAGCAATTACGCAGATGCCCAGCTATCCAGTTCGGATGCAATTCGTTCGTTTATTTTACCTTCGGCAAACTCTTTCGCGACGCGTATCGCGTTACGAATCGCCTTGGCATCCGAGCGCCCGTGGCATATCACACACAAGCCGTTCAACCCGAGCAGTGGCACCCCTCCGTATTCCGAGTAATCCACGCGTTTCTTCAGCTCCCGAAAAGCGCCCTGCGCCAGATATGTCCCAAGTTTCCGCGTCAGTGTCGCGGTCAGCGATTCACGAAGCGTGTGAAACATTGCATCCACCAGTCCTTCGCTTACCTTTAGCGCGACGTTCCCCACAAAGCCATCACACACGATCACGTCCGCGTCGCCCGTGTATAGATCCTTGCCCTCTACATTTCCAACGAAATTGACATCCTTAACGTCTTTCAGTAACTCCCAAGCTTCGTGCGTCAGCGAATTTCCTTTATGCTCCTCTTCTCCGATCGACAGCAGCGCGACGCGCGGATTTTCGTTGTGAAAAATTACCCGCGAATAAGCACTCCCCATAACGGCAAACTGCGCCAGCATGTGTGCCGTACAATCGACGTTCGCTCCCACATCGATCAGTACTACCGACCCGCGGTTGGCAGTCGGGAACGAGCTCGCAAGCGCCGGACGATCGACGCCCGGCAGCATTCCTTGCACCATTTTTGCCGTCGCCATCACTGCTCCCGTGTTGCCCGCCGACACCACGGCTTGAGCAATGCCCTCGCGCACCAGCCGCGAGGCCACACGAATAGAGCTGTCTTTCTTAGCGCGAACAGCACGCCCGGCACTCTCGTGCATTGCGATCTGCTCCGTCGCGTGCTCGATCTGAATGGGCATGGAGTCCCAGCCCGGATGTTTGTCCAGTTCCTTGCGGATCGTTTCCTCGCGGCCCACGAGGACAATTCGCACACCAAAAGCCTTCGCGGCCTGCAGGGCGCCTTCCACCTCCGGCCTTGGGAAGTGGTCGCCGCCCATGGCGTCGAGCGCGATCGTTACCATGTGCGAAGAGTCGCTTTAGCAGACACGCTAGTTAGCGTGAAGTGAGGACCTGAACACCGGTCACGCTTCGACTACTTCGATCACTTCGCGGCCTTTGTACTTACCGCAATGCGGGCATGCGCGGTGTGCCCGGATCTTTTCGTGACAGTTCGGACACTCCGCCAGTTGTGGAACGCGCAATGCATCGTGTGCCCGGCGCGTCGAAGTCCGCCGTTGCGAATGTCGTCGTTTTGGATTGGGCATTTAAGTTGGTCCTTCTCTCTCGTCTTAACCGCTTGCGGTCCTTTTGCCGCTTGCTCGTTTCAGTTGCTCGGCCCCATTTCGGACCGGAATGTCCTCAGTTTGCTCCAGCGATCGTCCATCGCTTCGGCATGACAGCCGCACTCGCCTTGATTGCGGTTCTGTCCACAAATCGGGCAAATGCCCTTGCACGCTTCTTTGCAGATAACTTGCATCGGGAGCGCCAATAGCACAACTTCGCGCAATGCATCGTTCAACTCCAATCCAGCGCCCTCGTAATAACCTACTTCAGTCGCCCCCTGCGCGATTTCATTCTCCCGTCCAGATCGAGTCTCCTCCACTGGCAGATACACCAGATCGAAGTTCTTGTCGATCGCCACCGCCGCCGTTTCCAGGCAGCGATCGCATGGCGCATTTACCTCGACCGCCAACCTCCCCTGCACCCGGATCTCGCCTAGCGCCCGGCTCAGCAATTGAG
>JAFAQG010000564.1 GCA_019246575.1 Acidobacteriaceae bacterium | reverse complement strand
TGGATGTAGCCGTTCGTGTCGCGTTCTCCTTCCCAGCAATCGTCGATGTTGACGTATTGATATCCTGCCGCTTTCATTCCGCTTGAAAGCATGGCATCGGCTTGAGCGCGAATCAGAGCATCGCTCACATTGCAGCGATAGTGATTCCAACTGTTCCAGCCCATGGGCGGCGTGGTGGCCAGACCTTGTGCCGATGCGCGTCCATGCGCCAGTTGCACGGCCACGGTGAGTGTTAAAAGTAAAAGCTCGCGTCGCGTCAGGGTCATTTGCCACATTATGACGCTGCTGCTAAGTTCAACAGCATGCGGCCACACTTTTTTATGGCGCTACTCGCGGGGAGCCTTGCAGCGCAAACGACGCCGGCGCAAACGGCACGGCAAGGCGACTTCACGATCTCGCATTTCGAGTTCACCGACGGCGAGCAGATTCCAGAGCTGAAACTCCATTACACAACGCTGGGGAGCGCGGCGCGGGATGCACGCGGCCATATTTCCAACGCGGTGCTGATTCTGCACGGGACCGGCGGCAGCGGTAGGCAGTTTCTGACGCCACCGTTCGCAGGCGAGCTTTTCGGGCCCGGTCAACTGCTGGATGCATCGAAATACTTCATCATTCTTCCCGATGACATCGGGCACGGACAGTCGTCGAAACCGAGCGATGGTTTACGGGCACGTTTTCCGCATTACGGGTACACGGACATGGTGACGGCCGAGTACCGGTTGGTGACCGACGGACTTCACGTTGACCATCTGCGATTGGTGATGGGCACCTCGATGGGGTGCATGCATTCGTGGCTATGGGGCGAGCGCAACCCCGAGTTCATGGACGCGCTGATGCCGCTCGCGTGCCTGCCGGTCCCGATCGCGGGACGGAACCGCATGTGGCGGAACATGACCATGGATTCCATCCGCAACGATCCGGGATGGCAGGCCGGGAATTACCGGCACCAGCCGCTCGGGTTAACCGAAGCGATTTATTTCCTGATCATCGCGGGCAGCAGCCCGTTGCAAATGCAAAAGACGGCTCCGACGCCCGAAGCTGCGGACCAATACCTGGCGCAGACGGTTGAGCAACGGCGGGCGATCACGGATGCGAACGACCTGCTGTACGCGCTCGCATCCTCGCACGACTACGATCCGTCGAAGGATTTGGAGAAGATTCGAGGCCCCGTAATGTTTGTGAATTCCGCGGACGATTTCATAAATCCGCCGGAGCTCGGAATCGCCGAGCGCGAGATCAAAAGAGTAAAGAAAGGACGTTTCGTGCTGTTGCCGGTTAGCGACGAGACGCGCGGGCACGGGACCCATACGGTGGCCAAGGTCTGGAAGCAGTATTTAGAGGCGCTGCTGAAGGAATCGGGGCAGTGACGCAATTTTGCGAAACGAAGCCAAATTGGGAAGCGGCTTCTCGTGTTTTGAAAGAGTTAGGGCGATTTTACCAAACGAACCGGCCGACTGCCGCGCCGGGACGAGTCTGCGTGGCAGGCCACAGGCCCCACGCGGGAGGCAGAATTCCGCTGCCGGGTTGCACCCGAGCGGGGTCCGTTTTGCGAAACGAACCCAAAATACGTCGTAACGAGATATTCAAATTTCAAAGAACTCGCGGGCATCGCCCTTGCGTAATTCCGCGCGCGCTTTGACTTCGAGGATGCGACATCTTAACCCGCCAGTTCATGTGCCCGGGGATCCAAGCGACTGAATCCAGAGGAAAGAAAAAGGGTTGGCGGCGGAACTGCGTTGGTTCAGAGGAGGGACGTATCGATCTGCGATGGGCAGAGATCATGGGGACGAAAAAGGCGTGGCCTCGGTCGCGAAGGGGACCCGTTTTGAGACAGCCGGAACATGGTCTAATTGAAGCTGTTCGAGAAGGAGACCGATGTCCATGCTCAGTTCCGCCGCCTGGGCGTTCGCTTGGCTGAGCTTAACCGTACCTTTGTGGGCCAAAGCAGAGACAATTCTGATCCAGGTCGAGGGAGCAAATTTGACCTCGCCAATAGAGATTACTTCTCCGGAGGCGCTGCACAAGTACACGTTCTTCGACGGCCCGGGAGTCTCAACCTCGGCGGGCGGTTACGCTCCAGGCTCGATCATCGACTGGCAATCGGGTCCTTTGGCAAAACCGCCGGCACAATGCCGGCATTATAAGATTTCGGCCTACTGGCCTGCGCGCGCGACAGCACAGTGCTTCACGGATAGACCGTGTCTCGTCTATGTCGCCTTTTACGACTATGACCCGGCGTCGCAGCGGGGATTCGTTTATCTGCCGGGAAAGGGCGAGCAGTGGCACGATCTCGATATCGGCATCCTTTACCACGGAGTGGAAGGCCACTGGTTCGGGGCGACCAACTCATGGACCGGCTTCCTGCGAACGCTCATCGCAGGCAGATCGGATGGGAGTCGTTAGGCTGCCTCGAAGTGCAAGCGGCAAGTAATGGCGACGTTTTGATTGGGGAACGATGTCGCCTTCCGATCTGCCGTCAGACTTTTTGCAATGGACGACTTGGGAAGGGACAGCCCGGCCGCTATCGTAACTCGGCTGAGCGGCTTCGTCAACGCGCGCCGGTCGGGAGAATCGGTTCTGCGCCGGCGGGTGGAGGATTGGTTTGGGACGGACGAGCTCCGCCGGCTTCAGGCAAGCGTGCGCCGGCCGGAGGCCACGGCACGAGCATATCTTCCTTACGCATGATCAGAGTTGCGGTGTTGTAGCTCGCCGTTTCGAATCCATGGCCGTGCGTGATGGCGTCGGTGGGGCAGGCCTCGACACAATAGCCGCAAAAGATGCAGCGGTTGTAGTCGATGTTATAGACCTTGGCATATCGCTCGGCGCCGCTGAAGCGATCTTGTTCCGTATTTTCGGCTGCTTCGATGTAGATGCAGTTTGAAGGACACGCTGCGGCGCAGAGGAAACAGGCCACACATTTTTCGAGGCCGTTTTCATCGCGTTGCAGGACATGAGCGCCGCG
>JAFAQG010000923.1 GCA_019246575.1 Acidobacteriaceae bacterium | reverse complement strand
AGGCGCAGTGTCCGCCAGAAATGTGCCGTACGCCGTTTCAATGCTCGCCAAATATTTGAGCTTTGTGCGGCTGCGTTGCAAGGGCAGAAACTGCACGTACAAATGATAGGCGGCGTCCGGCTGCTGCAGCGGCGCCTGCCGAACCGTCATCATCAGCGGCAGCAGAAAGCCGTAGAGATTGTCGTATTTCCGCCGCATCACGCTGATCGCGCTAGCGAGCGCCGCACGTTCCGCTTCCGTGAGATCGAGAAGCGTACGAACGTGACGCCGCGCATAGATCCAGATCTCAGCGGGAAAGCGCGCGGCATAGGGAACAAACGTAACAAAATGCTCATTGGCGTCAACGACGCGCGAGGCGTCCCTCAGTTCTCGGGCGAGAAGCTGGCACAACAGGCATTCGCCGCCATTCGCGTTTTGAAAGGAGCGCGCGGACGCGAGTTCTTTCTCGACAAGCGGCGGCACAAACGGCATGGCATAAATCTGGCCGTGGGGATGCGGCATGGTTACGCCTACGGCTTCGCCCGAATTCTCAAACACCGCGACGACCGCAATCTCGGGATTCGCGGCGTGCTGTCGAGTGCGCTCGGTCCAAAGGTCGACCACCTTGCGCCACGTCTCGATGCTGAGTTTGGACGGCGGCAGCGTGTGCTCGGGCGAATACAGGACCACATCGCAGGCGCCGCGCGGCCCGGTCTCGGCGAACAGCCCGGGTTCGGGAGCAAAAGGCTCCGCATCCTGGGAGAACGCCGGAAAATCGTTTGGATATAGATAGACGTCGTAGTTGTCTGGAACGCGGCCGGAGCCGGGATCGAACGGGCACCAGTTCGCCGGCATCTGCGGCCGGTCCTGACGCGCGGTCGTCACCACTACCCACTGCTGGAGCAAAGCGTGCCAACGAAGCTGATGCATCGATCAGTGGACGATGCGCTGAACAGGAATAGTGACAGCGTTGCTGAATTCGCCGTTCTGAGAAATCAGCAGCGATGTCTCAGGCTCAGCTCCGATGTCGGTGGGAAGCTGAATCCGCACTTCATAGATGCCGACGGATCCGTGCGGCAAAGTGGCTGAGATCACTTGCGCCGAACGGCCGCTGACCTCGGCTGCCACGTCGTTCAGCACCACCGCATCGGCACCCGCATAAGGCACCCCGGCTGCAGGCACCGCGGCATCGGCGGTATCCACAGCACCCAGACCTGCCGCCCAGAAAATCAGCGTCTCTCCCGGACTGGCAGGATTCTCAGACGTCACCGGCGCCCCGGCGACTCCCGATTCGGCATCGGTGTGAAGGATCATGCCGGCCCGCGGCTCAGTCCCCCCGAATGCAAAGAGTCCCGGTGTTGCCGCAATCACTTTGAGCGCGGTCGCGTTCGTGGTGGTCACGGTGCCGTCATCATGGACGGTCCTTATGTAGAGACTCACCGCCGAGGGATCGCCGATTCCATAAGGGAACTGCGCGCGCACTTGTGCCGGCGAAACCGAAAGCAGCGGCAACGCGATTCCGTTGACGATCACTTCAGTACCGGCCAATTCAGTCGGAAGTGCATCCGCGCTGCCATCGGGTGCGGACTCCGTCTCGTCGCTGAGCGAGCGGCCGTTGATGGTAATGAGGGTGCCGGGTGCGATCGCACCCGCTGCCAGACTTGCGGAATTCGAGACCGAATTGTTCGGCGAAGGCGTGTCGGCCGCGCTGAAAACCAGGATGCGGTGAGCGGTGCTGTCGGCTACAAAGAGATTCATGCCGTCGGAAACGAGTGCGGTCGGGCGATCAATCGTTTCCGGACCCGGAGTGTCGCTCGCGTTGACCGTCGTAAAGCTCTGCTGGCCGAGAACCGCGTCCGCCGGCTGGTTGTCGTAAGACGGTAGCGAATTCCACACCAAAACGCGATGGAGAGCGCTGTCACCGACAAAAAGGCGCTTGCCATCGAAGGCCACGGAAATGGGGTCGCTAATTGTCGAGGGCGAGAGAGGCGTCGTCTCCACATTTGCGCGGCCGCCGAGAACCACGTCAGGTCCCTTGTTGGCCCGCGGCAGGCTGCTATCACGCCAAATCAGAACGCGGTGTCCCGTTGGATCAGCAATCACCACCGTCTTGCCGAAACTGGTTGCCGAAGCAATTCCGGGAATTACCGCTTGCGGTACCGATGCAATGGGCGTTAAGCCGCACACCGCGCAGCTTCCACTCGATCGCGCCGCGGCGGCATCTCTCGGCGCCGGGATCTGCGTCACATCAAACGTCAGCACACGCCGCGAGGCGTCGGCCACGTGCAAGCGTCCGTTCGAGAGCGCGAGTGCAGCCGGCGTGATGCCCGGATCACGCGTTGAAAAGGAGCTTTGGCCTATGACGGCGCGCGCCGCCTGGCCGGTCTGGAAGTCCGCAGCGACGGCGGACGTTGCCAGCAGCACGAAGGTGGCGATGCAGTGGATTCGATACATCCAGCTTCTTCATCGGCGGTCAACCGCCCAGCTATTAGCCTACTTCCTCTTACGCCGGTAAGTAGCGGTTACGCGCGTGGAAATCCCTCCGCGCGCCGCAAAATCTCCGGTGACCGTCGCCTGTACTGGCTCTGCTGCGCGTACGACGTCGGCCAACACCCGGTTTACCACGTTCTCCTGAAAAATGCCCAGATTGCGATACGCCAGCGTGTACATTTTTAACGATTTCAGCTCCAAACAGCGCTTCCACGGTGTATAGATCAGACGTAACGTGCCGTGATCCGGCAGACCCGTCTTTGGACAGACGGATGTAAATTCCGGCATGACGATCTCGATCTCGTACTGGCCGTACTGATTCGGCCAGGTCTCGATGTCCGGCAGCGCGGCATCCACACCGGCATGGGCGTGCTCATCCGTGTACGGGCGGTTCGCTTTCATTGCGTGCTCAACTTCTTCGCCAGCAGATCCAGAAATAGGCCGACATCGGTCACCACTCCGACGGCCTGGCCGGTGCCGCGATCGCTCACCTTCGTAGGCACGGCCGGATTGATATCGACGCAAACGATCTTCACCCAGGCAGGCAGCATGTTGCCCGTTGCAATCGAGTGAAGCATTGAGCTGAGACACAGCACCACGCCGGCATCGTGCAGATGAGCCGCGTAGGCGTCCTGTGCTTCGTTCATGTCGGTGATCACTTCGGGCAGCGGTCCGTCGTCGCGCAAGCTTCCGGCGAGCACGAATGGCACATGCGCTCTCACGCATTCATACATCACCC
>JAFAQG010000416.1 GCA_019246575.1 Acidobacteriaceae bacterium | reverse complement strand
TTCGCATACGTCACTAACTCGGCGTACGTCGAGACGTGCCGGAAGCGAGTGACGGGAAAACCGGATTGGGCCAGAAATGTTTTTTCCCGCAGGCGGTGCTGCGTGGTATGCAGAATGTCGCCGCTGGGTCGAACGGGCGCGCATTTTGCGGCAGCGGCGGCCGTCGCTGCAGGGACGTTTTCGAATTCGAAAGTGACCACCGACACCGCAGAAGCGAACTTGCAGACGGCTTGGAGGTCCTCATACGGCGCATCAATTTCCAGATCGGCGATCTGTCCGGTCGGCGTGTCTTCATCGGGCGAAAGCGTGTGTACGCGATAGCCCATGCGGCGAGCAGCGAGGGCGAACATGCGGCCGAGCTGGCCGCTGCCGAGGACTCCGACCCTGCTGCCTGGGAGAACCGGCTGAACACGCGTATCGGACATCAGGGGAACGAATCTTCGAGAACTGCTTGAGTCTGTTGACTGCGCCAGGCTTGAAGACGCTCGCGAATCTCCGGATATTTCAGGCCGAGAATACTGGCCGCTAACAGAGCAGCATTCTTCGCTCCGGCTTCGCCGATCGCGAGCGTGCCAACGGGAACGCCGGCGGGCATTTGCACAATTGAGAGCAGCGAATCGACACCGTTCAAAACGCTGCTCTTGATGGGAACACCCAGTACCGGCAGAACCGTGTGCGCGGCGATCATGCCGGGCAGATGGGCAGCCCCACCCGCGGCCGCGATGATGATCTCCAGACCACGCGCCGCTGCCGTCTTCGCGTATTCCGCCATCCAGTCGGGCGTCCGGTGGGCGGAGACGATGCGCGTTTCGTGCGCGATCCCGAGACCGGCAAGCACTTCGCTTGCGTGCTGCATCGTTTTCGAATCGGACTTGCTGCCCATGACGAGGCCGACGAGCGGGGCGGTCGCAGTTTCCGCAGAGTCGTTCACCGGATTACTCCCGTCTCTGCCGTTCCGGGCGTGTATCGACATGCATGGTGTATGCGCGTCGGGCTCGGAGTCGCGCGGCCTCGCAGTTCATTCGCCTTGCGAGGCAACGAATCCTTTCTGGCCGTCGAAGGTGTATAAGTTTTCGATCTTAATGAAATCGAGACCGGCTTTCTGCATGCGGTCGAGAAGCGCCACCACCTGCTGGTGCGTCACGGGCTTGTTCGCGTCTTGCGACATGAACCCGGCGCGCCAGTGATCCGTGCAAAACGTTTCTTCAAAGCCTTGCGGGTATACTTTCACGCCGCGGTTGCTGAGGGAGGTCAGCTTCAGGCCGTCGGCATTGAATTGTTCGAGACGTTTGCCGAACTCAGCGGGATTGCGCTCGTTCCATTGCAGGAAAACATCGACGCCGATGAGCTGCTTATTAGACCGAGGCTTGGAGGAAACGGTCTGCTCGACTGTGTGACCGGGCGCCTTGGAGTACGACGCTTCCTTTAATTTCTCCGGCTTCTGGCCGAGGCGGGCGGCCACGGCCTGGGCAAATTCTTTCGTCCCGACTTTCTCCTTGCTGAGGCCCTCCTTATAAATGTCATACGTATGCACGCCGTCTTCGATCGTTCGCAGCCACGCGTTGTGGATGCGCTCGGCGACATCCGGCTGGCCGATGTGAACCAGCATCAACAAAGCGCCGTGAAGAAGACCCGAGGGATTCGCAAGGTTCTGACCTGCACGGCGCGGCGCCGAACCGTGGATGGCTTCGAACATTGCGGCCTGATCGCCGATATTCGCGGACCCGGCAAGTCCGACCGAGCCGGCGATCTGGGCGGCGACGTCGGAGAGGATGTCGCCGTACAGATTCGGCATGACAACGACGTCGAACGCTTCCGGAGTATCGGCCAATTTGGCTGCGCCGATATCGACGATCCAGTGCTCTTTTTCGAACTCCGGATAGTCGGCGCCGATTTCATCGAACACCTTGTGGAACAGGCCGTCCGTGAACTTCATGATGTTGTCTTTGGTGAAACAGGTAACCTTCTTCCGGTTGTTGCGGCGCGCGTACTCAAAGGCGTAGCGGACGATTTTTTCGGAACCGGGGCGGCTGATGAGCTTCAGGCATTGGTAAACTTCGTCGGTTTGGCGGTGCTCGATGCCGGCGTACAGGTCTTCTTCGTTTTCCCGAACGATGACGACATCCATGCCCGGGTGCTTCGTTTCGATATAGGGGTGATACGACACGCAGGGTCGGACGTTAGCGTAAAGACCGAGAGTCTTGCGCGTGGTCACGTTGAGCGATTTGAAGCCGCCGCCCTGAGGAGTGGTGATGGGCGCTTTGAAGAACACTTTAGTCCGGCGGAGCGATTCCCAGGCGCTGGGCTCGATGCCCGAATTGATGCCGCGCAGGTAAACCTTTTCGCCAATTTCGATCGTTTCGGGCTCGATGCGCGCACCGGCCTCGTTCATAATGTGGAGGCAGGCGGCCATGATCTCGGGGCCGATGCCGTCGCCATGCGCGACAGTGATGGGAACGTTGTTCGAGGGCATAGGTACAAAGTTATTAGATCAAAGGCGCCGAGGGGGTACACTGGGCCTTGGGCGAGCAGTCCTAGTGGCGATCGATCCCATTCGGGTGTGAGGAAAGTTCTTAAAGCGTCACTTCGTTCCGGGCTCCCATTCAGTTTTCTCGCGTTAATTGCGCTTGTAAGTTGCACGGACCCGGCGAGGAAGGTACCGAATTACGGCCGCGTTCCGCATTTCACGATGACGGACTCCGCCGGCCGTCCGTTCGACAGCAAAGAGCTCGCAGGCAAAGTCTGGGTGGCCGACTTCATTTATACGAGCTGTCCGGGCCCATGCCCGCGCATGACATCGGAGATGCACAAACTAGACCAGCAGTTGAAAGCCGATCGCGATGTAGTGCTGGTTTCCATTTCGGTGGATCCCGACCACGACACCCCGCAAGTCTTG
>JAFAQG010000832.1 GCA_019246575.1 Acidobacteriaceae bacterium | reverse complement strand
CGATTCGGGCCCGCGATGCAGGAGACCGCCGGGATTCTGGGAACTTTGGAGCAGTACGCGGCATGATGTCACCCGTTGCGATTAACCTTGCGTCGGAGCCATTTCGGCGCGAACGAGCTTGGAATGCCGTATATGCTGCCTCATGCGCAGTCCTGCTCTGTACGTTTTGCGTGCTGCTGACGCTCATTTTGCATGAGCGCGCGCAGGCCTCGTCAATGCGAAGGGCGATTGAGAGCGATCGCGCGCGGCTTGCGAGCCTCGAGCGGGAGCAGATGCATTTTTCGAGCGTTCTGGGCCGGCCGGAGAACTCGGATATCTTTTCGCGCAGCGTGTTCCTGAATGAGTTGATCGCCCGGCGCTCTGTAAGCTGGACGAAAATTTTTGAGGATCTGGCGACGGTGCTGCCGACGAACATGCGTCTAGAGGCGATTCGAATGCCGCAAGTGGCGGCCGAAGACGCCGCGGGCGCGAACCACGTGCAACTTGACATGGTGATCGGGACGGACCGGGCGGAAGCTGTGGTCGAGTTTCTGAAGAGGTTAGAGGCATCGAGTTTGTTTGGAGCGGCCTCGGTTGTGAATCAGGCGCCGCCAACGCAGAACGACCCTTTTTATAAGTACCGGGTGACGGTTTCTTATGCCCAGAAACTTTAGTTGGACCTCAATCAGCGGCAGCGCGGGACGGCGGACGCCCCGTTTCTGGTTACAAGTGAGCGCCGCGGTGTTGGCGATCGCGAATGTGGCGGCGTTGTATTTCTATATTGCGCCGCCGGGAGGGTCGCGCAAGGACCTGATGATGGAGAGCCGCAGAGTGAAGAGCCAATTAGCCGCGGCGAAGGCGACCACGGTACGGTTACAGGATGTCGCCGCAAAGGTGCAGGTTGGCAGCACCGAATCGACGGACTTCGAGGCGAAGTACTTCCTTCCGAAACGCCTCGCTTATGCAGCGGTGATAGCCGAGATTCAGCGCATGGCGAAGGCATCGGGTCTCGCGGAGCGCGATGCTGTGTATACGGAAGAACCGGTTGAGGGCTCGGCGGATCTGTCGGTTTTGAATATCACGGCAAATTACCAAGGCACGTACGACAATCTGATGCGCTTTGTCTATGAGGCAGACCGCTGTCCGATGCTGCTGATGCTGGACACGCTACAAGCAACGCCGCAACAGAAGGCGGGGCAGATTAACTCCTCGATCCGCTTTCAAGCGATCGTGCGTGAACAGGGCAGCGGCACGTTGGGAGGGCAGCCGTGAGCGCAGCCAGTCAGACGAGATTATTCGGCGTTCGCGTCGGGATAGATCCGAAGTGGATTTTGGGCGGACTAGTCGTGCTTGCCGCACTGTTGTTTTGGTATAACTCACGATCCGGCGAGGAGACCACTCAAGGTGTAACACAGACGGCGCAAGTTACAACGGGTGCTGTAGTTCCCCGGGCAACAACTGTGAAACCGACGCAAAGGAGAGCAGGCTCATCGAGTGAGCGGGCAACGCTGCGGATGAGAGTCGTCGATGCGACACGGGGCGATGTGGATCCGACATTGCGCTTAGACCGGCTCAGCCGGTTGCAGGCGGTAGCGGCTCCGAGCCATGGCAGAAGTTTGTTCGAGGTGGGACCTGCGTCGCAACAGGCGGCGACCGTCGCAGTGCCGCATACGATCATTGTGCCGGGGCGGATTTCTTCACCGAGCAATCCGGGACCGCACGTCGGGCTGCCTCCGCTGACGGTGAACATCCCGCTGAAGTTTTACGGTTTTGAAAGCCCGACGGCGAAAGCGGATACAAAGCGCGGGCTGTTTCTCGAAGGCGACAACGTCATCGTTGCGTCTGAAGGCGAGTTGGTGGATCACCGATACCTTGTAGTCGAGCTCACACCGACTAGTGCGCGCATGGAAGATGTTCAGGTGAAACAAAGGCAGGATCTGCCGATTGTGCCCGAGGCGCAGGCGCAGCAGTGAAGGCGTTGGCAGATGCGGATTTGAGAGCGTTGGTCCAGGATCACCATAAGCACTCCCTACGGTCGTGGCTCGGAACGCGGTCCCGGTGTTTTGAACAGCGTACGGAGCCGCGGCGAGATGGCGAGCGTGGGTCGGCGTTGCTGATTGTGTTTGTATTTGCAGCCGTGCTGGCCATCATGCTGTACCGCGAAATTCCGGTAACGACATTCGAAGCGCAAAGGCAGAAAGAACAACTGCTCATCGACAGAGGTAATGAATATGTGCGGTCGATCCAATTGTTTTACCGGCGGAACCGCGGGCAGTTTCCGGCTTCAATCGAACAGTTGGAAGACACGAATCGCATTCGGTATTTGCGACATCGGTTTAAGGATCCGCTCACGGGCAAAGATGATTGGCGGTTGCTGCATGCGGGTCCGAACGGAATTTTGACGGATTCGAAAGTGACGCCTCTCGGCAATGCGAGCGACTCGGGACAAAGCGGGACGGGGCAGACATCGGGAATCGGGCTCCGCGCAGGTAACGGTTTGGGATCGGGCACTAGCGGGTTGGGGAGCTTCGGGAGCAGCCAATCGAGCGATTCTGGACCTGACGTCGTTGTGCCGCGTCTTCCACAGCGGCCGCCTGCTGTTCTGGCGAGCCAGGGAGCGACGCCCACGGGCGATACTCAGCCGGGCGATACTCCGACGAGTGCGGCACTCGATCAGAATCCTGCGACTCCGCTGTTGGCTACGAATCAGCCAAGTGCGGCAAACGAACTAACGCCGAGCCGCGCGGCTGGTCCGGGCGGCCTCAGTCCTGTAAACCCCTCGCAATTAGGGGCGAGCGCCGGTGGGACACAGCAGCCGCAGGGCAGTGAGGTAGCACAAAACCTGTTCAACGGCCCGACGTTGCCGCAGAAGCAGGCGGTGTCATTTGGTACGAACAGCCGGCGGATGGGTCAGATGATGGGCGGCGCGCTTGCGGGTGTGGCGAGCAGAGCGGAAGGGCAGAGCATCAAGCTTGTGGACGACCAGAGCGATTACTCACTCTGGGAATTCCATTACGATCCGACAAAGGACCGCAGCATGGGTTTGCCGGGCAATTTGCAGCCGGGCGGAGGAGCGCCGGGCACGTTGGGTAAGGGGCCGCCGGGCAATGCGTTTGGGAACAACGCGCCCGGTTCGGCAGCGGGCGCGAGCAGTCCTGGCGCGGACACGAGCCCCGATGCGACACCAGACCAGCCGCAAGCACCGGGAACAAGTGCGCCGCCGAGCGGTCCGGTAAACCCGGGCAATCCGGGAATGGGTGCGACGAACACGGGGATGACAGGAGCACCGCCGCGAGGGAATGAGGGGCGGTAGGGACCCTACATGGGCGGCGGACGCGCGAATAGCGTTGCGATTCTGTTTCAGCGTGTTGCTGCGCGCCTTCATGCGACGGCGTGCCGTAGACCGTAGCCACGTTGTCGTCGATCCGCGCGTAGCCATCGGGAATCGGTTTCGCGGCGCGGTTGAACTGAAGCAAGCCCTGCTCCTTCATCTCCGCGAGGATGTGGTGCGCCGCCAGGTACTTGTCCATCTCCGCGCGCTTTTGCGAGCACCAGCTCGACGGGATTCGTCGAGATGGGCACGAGGCCGAGCGCGAGCCCGTCCTGAATGGTGTCAATCGAGCGCTTCTTTAAGAAGCCCTTGCTGCCTTCGATCGGCCGCTTGCCGTAATTGGCGAAGGCTTGCTTCGCTTGCGCCGGCTGCTGCCAGAGATGCGGGAAGTAGTTCTCGATTAAGTTTTCGAGCTTGCCCCAAGGCCCGCACCGCTTCGCGGCGCGTATCGAGCATCTGGCGCATGATGGCCGCGACGCGATCTAAGTCGGGCGAGGCCTGCGGGAGCCCGCGCTCCACGCCATCCATGAAGTCGAAGTTGTCCTCGTCCGATGCAAATCGAAAAATTTCTCGGCCACACGCAGCGCTGCTTTGGCGCGGTCGGTCGAGCGCGCCAGCTCCGCCGCATTGGCGCGGACAATCAGCGCGGCGTTTTCCGCCTGCTCGCCGCGCGCGGCCGGCGCCAGGTATTTCAGAACATCGTCGTTTGCAATCGTGAGCGCTTGGCCCGCGAGCCTCGCATTCGGCACCACGTCGTCTTTGACGAACTTCGCGAGGCCGAGCGTCAGGAGATCGGCGTCGATCGAGCCGCGCTCGGAAGCGTTTTCCTGCGCAGGCCGAGCGGGGTCTCGGTAGCCTC
>JAFAQG010000544.1 GCA_019246575.1 Acidobacteriaceae bacterium | reverse complement strand
CTTGCCGGCTTCGGCATGCTCGGGTTCTTCGGTAAAGAGAGAGACGGCTTTCTCGCGGGCCTGGTCGACGCGGCTGTAGCTCTCGAGCTTGCCGTATTTCTGCGTATTCAGTGCATCGCTCAGCTCGGCGCGCACGCTATCGGAGATTTTCGCGAGCATCTCCTGATTGATAGAAGGAGACGTGAACTCGCGTTTCGGTTTACCGGCCGCCTGCATTAACTGGCGGATGCCGGCTGCGATCTTCTTACAGCATTCGTGACCGAATTCGATCGCCTCAATGACTTCGGCTTCCGAAGCCTCGTTCGCGCCCGCTTCGACCATAACGATTCCCTGCTCGGTCCCGGCGACGACGATGCTCAGCCGCGCGTCCTTGGTTTCGTCGTAGCTGGGATTGGCCCGATATGTTCCATTGATCAGCCCGACGCGGACGCCGCTCAAGACGTGATGGAACGGGATATCGGAGATGGCCAGAGCCGTGCCGGCGCCGATGATGGAGAGGACGCCGGGATCGTGCTCTGGATCGGCGGATAGGACGAGCGCGATGACCTGAGTCTCGTTACTATAGCCCTCAGGAAACAGTGGACGGATTGGCCGGTCGATGAGACGGCTGGTCAGAATCTCTTTTTCCGATGGCCGGCCTTCGCGTTTGATAAAGCCGCCGGGGAACTTACCGGCAGCGTACATGTACTCACGGTAATCGACGGTGAGCGGAAAGAAAGTTGCGGCGGGCTTAGGCTTGTCGGCCGAGCATGCGGTCACTAAGACGACCGAATCTCCCGAACGAACGACGACAGACCCATTGGCCTGTTTGGCGACTTGACCGGTCTCGATGGAGACCTTCGATCCAAAGAGATCGATTTCAACTGTATGCGACATTATTTTTCCCGATGCGTGATCCACACCAATCTAAAATCAACTGCAGCACGGCTTAACGTGGCGGAAGCCGCGCCGAGCAACTTTCGGGACTAAGTGAAGGACTTAGAGCTGCAGGAGTGAAGAACCGCGTAGCAAAGCGGTATCACGCGGGAGATCGTCAAAAACCGATAACAAGCGCACAACCGGCGCTCGCCCCGCGTCCATATTGAGATCGTTCATTAGCGGCGAATGCCGAGACTCTGGATGAGAGCCTGATAGCGCTCCGGGCTACGATCCTTCAGATAATTGAGCATCTTGCGACGCCGGGCCACCATACTCAGGAGACCGCGCCTTGAGTGATGATCCTTTTGATGCGTTTTGAAGTGCTCTGTCAGTTGCTGGATGCGCTGACTCAGAAGGGCGACCTGGACCTCTGGCGAACCCGAATCCGATTTATGGATCCGGTATTTGGTAATTACTTGCGATTTTTGTTGCACCGCCAGGGCCATGCTAAGAAACGATACTCCTCGTCTTTACCTTAATCTCGATTTTTGCTGCCTATAGGTTAGCACAGTGGCGTCTGACGGAGAGGCATTGACCGCGGGCGCGCTTCGAACTACAATGTAGGACAAATGCGCGTGCAGTCGCTGGGCGAGTTTGAGCAAATAGTGCTACTGGCGATTCTGCGATTGAGGGAGGACGCCTACGGGGTCACGATTCGCGATGAGATCGTGCGCTGCACTGGACGCGAACCGTCGCCAGGAGCACTTTATACGACGCTCGACCGGATGGAGGAAAAGGGCATCGTGCGTTCTTCGTTGGGTGGCGCTTCACCGGAACGTGGTGGGCGGGCCAAGCGGTACTTCACTCTGACGAGCGCCGGACGTGCTGCCCTGATCAACGCACAGCGTGCGTACCAAAACCTACTAAAGGGACTGACTTTACTGGGGGAAACAAATGCATAGCGCGGCAATCGCTGAATACGTGATCAGCCGGTGGACCGGAAGGGATCGGGCTTGTGCGATAGTGGGCGATCTGGTCGAGACCAGACCACAGAAAGGCACAGTGTGGTTTTGGACATCCGTCATCCGCATCGTGTTTTCGTCAGTTTGGCCGGGATTGTTGGGCGTCGTTGCTGCTGCATATCTCGGGCCGTGGGTGCTTGGCGTTTTAGATTTCGAACTTCACGGAGTTGGCGCGCAACATCGCCCGCCAGAGTACCCGTGGGGACCTGTATTTAGTGTTTTGGTGGGCATGGACACGGTTGTGTGCATAGTGGTTATTTATGCCCTAATTCGCTACGGCATTCGCGACAGAATGACTCAGCTGGCGTTTGCCTGGGGCGGTCTCATCACTCTGTTCATCTACGAATGGTGGCGGCCGACGATGTTCGTCAGTTGCATAGCAGGCTTTCTGTTCGTGACGGCAACTTTTCTGTATCGCGGGGAGGCGCGTAAAGCTGTCCCGGCGCTTCTGTTAGCGGTGACTCTGGCCATGGCGGGCGCTTTAGCCGCCATTTACCTCTACCGTACTTACCGGCATTTCATCTACCCAGGTCCGATGGGAACCAAAGAAGTGCATGAGCATCCTTCTGTGTTGCGGGCACTCGCGATCACGTATTGGCTCACGGCGTGGCTGACAACAGTAATATTTTCACGGATGCGGCGATGGGCAATGAAAGAGAAGTTTATCCAAATTGAATGGTGACAGCCAAGTTGCCGTAGCATAGTACGGATGTTCGAACTATTCCAGCCAACCCACCTGGTCGTGTTTCTCATTGCGGCTACGTTTCTGGTCCTGCCCGTAATCGCCTGGTGGCGGATTTTTGCGAGGACGGGGAATCCAGGCCCGCTCGGTTTACTGATGTGGATTCCAGTTGTGAATCTGATTCTGGTGTTCTGGCTTGCCTTCAGCGCATGGCCAATGGAGCGCATTCGCGATTCCGCGGTTCGGTCGAACTTGTGTCCAAGTTGCGGCAGAAGGCTGAACTGAGGGTGCGTGCTGGAACAGCTTATGTGTTGGCTCACAGCGTGGCTGCCAATATTAATATTTTTCGCGAATGCGCCGATGGGCAATGAAAGAAAAGTTCATAAAGGTTAAATCGTGAGCGCGGATGCTTGCGATCATTCGCCCGACAGAACGAGGCGCGGATCCTGCTTCTTTCCGCTCTATCCGGGTTTTATACTCGAAGGCGGTGGCGGGTCCGCCAGGTGCTGTCGTGGAGGCGGTATCGTCTCTAGCTCTTTGTCGCCTTGTCCCAAGCTCAGGAAGAGCAAGCGAGGTTGACTGTTTTCGAGCGTCCACCCAAGGCTCACGTCACACCGGCCGTTCGCGAAAACAGCTACTCCGTCGAGGCAGACGGCGCCTCTGGGCCCACCGCAGGTCGTCGCCTCTTCGGATACAAAGCTTTGCCATACGCCGAATTTATTTCTTAAGTACTCGCACTGGCTGAGCCAATCCTGGAGCGACTGAGAGCGAAAACCGGCTGCAGCGCGGAGGTAGATCAGTTCGCAGGCACCGCGATTCCATTGTTCGCGCACTTGCCCGTTGCTCGTACCGCAATTGCTTGCTGCTGAATTCCGGCTGGCTGCTCCAGTTCTCTTTCGAAGTGATGACTCCCCTCGCAGGCCGATACGAGCAATGTTGTGGCGAGGCTGAGAATGAGGGCAAAGCTCTCGCGCTGCACCGGGATATTAAGAGAGACACCGCCGTTGATCCCGTGGTTCCGTGGTTGGTATGTGGGATACGCGGCCGGCTCACCCGTTGTCGCGTTCGAGCGAAATCAATCCCGCCTAACAATCCGCGAGCTTAGAGCCGTGAACGGTCCGTGACTCAGCGATCCCGTCTGCATCGTAGTCTGCTCAACAGCTTCGCCTCCCAGCAGCCGTCGATTGAGAGCTCCACCCGTAAACAGCATTTCCTCGAGTGCAGCATCGACGGCGGCTTGAGTCAGAACGTTGCCGGCCGAGAGCTCGATTTGGAACTGCGCACATCGGCGCATCAGCTCTTTGATGAACGCGGCGCTCACGCCCTTGGTGCGGGTAACGATGACTGACAGGAGTTCTTCTGAGATCTGCAAGGCGCGCGAGTACAGCTTCGTCAGCTTCGCTCGACCCTCTTCATCGGGAAGCGGAAACTCGATTGCCTGATCGATACGGCCCGGGCGGGCAGCGAGCGCAGGTTCAATCTGATCGGGGCGATTTGTCGTGAGGATAAATAAGACGTCGGCATCCTCGCGCAAGCCATCCATTTCGTTGAGCAGTTTATTAAGAAGCAGTTCTTCGCCCGGACCGTGCATGTGAGTGCGCTCGCGGGCGATGAGATCGATATCTTCGATGACCATCATGGACGGCTGCAGGAAGCGCGCCAGTCTGAAATATTCGCTGAGAAAAACGATCTGCTCGGCTGTTACGAGCAACGTTGTGTGGTTCGGCAACTGCGAAGCCACGTAGTGAATCGTGTGCGTCTTGCCGGTGCCGGGAGGACCGTAAAAGAGCAAGCCCTTGCGCGTTTGGAAATGCAGCGATCTGAGTTGCTCTCGGGCGGCCATGAATCCCGCGACGTTGCGGTCGAGCATGGCAAGCGTTTTCGCCGGCAGGATGACATCTTCACGATTGACCTTGGCGAGGCGATGCACCTTGACCATGCTGCCGCCGCCCATAGGATCGATGTGACCTTCAAACGAAATGACACGGCCGCGGTAGGTTCGGTCTTTGCTGACCGCGAGCTCGAGATCGCGGAATAAGTCCTGCGAGAGTTGCGCGCCGGGTTCGCCGCTTGGGACGGCGACTTCGACATGAACGCCGGTGCGGAGCCCAAACCGTCCGCCTGGGGCCATCAGGATTGCAAACGGCAGATGCTTCTCACGGGATAACCAAAACCCGATCTTGACGAATCGTACGG
>JAFAQG010000358.1 GCA_019246575.1 Acidobacteriaceae bacterium | reverse complement strand
ATTACAGCTTCCGCGGCCTGGAATGACGCGCCCAGCATTTCCCTCAGCCCCATCTGCCCGGTGAGCTGTGTTTCGGTTGATATCTTCAACACGAATAATCAGATTTCCGATTACTGGAGCATCAGTCCCGGGACCATGAACGAGTTTCGTGTCGGGTTTATGGGCGAGTATGATCTGCTCACGCCCCAGACTCTCGGGCAGGGATGGCCAGCCAAGCTGGGTCTGCAGTTCGCCAAAGCAGACATTTTCCCAACGATCAACATCACGGGCTTTTATAGTTTAGCCCCTGGAACCAATGCCAATTACAAAGAAAATCTGTTCGACATATCGGATCAGGTGACGCTCGTCCGTGGCCGCCACATCCTGCACTTCGGAGGCGAGGTGCTGATCAATCGCGCTGATTCCACCGCGTGGGGCAACATCAATGCGGCAAACCTGGGCTTCACCGGCGTCTATACGGCAGGCAGCAATGTTGGACCGCTCGCCACAAACACCGGTTCGCCCTATGCCGACTTTCTGTTAGGCTATGCCAAATCCTGGTCGGCGTCGGTATCGCCGGAATATGGCGGCCGGCTCAAAAATCCCGGAGTCTTTGTCCAGGATGACTTTAAGGTGAACCCGAAGCTCACCCTGAATCTCGGCTTACGGTGGGAGGGGAACACAGGATGGTCCGAAATCCATGGCAATGAGCGTTCGTTCGACCCAAACATTATCAATCCCGCCACAAATACCCCTGGCGCGATGTGGTACGCGGTGAACGCTACGAACGGCAGACATACGCTGCAAGCTCCCCAGTGGAATAATTGGCTGCCCAGAGTCGGCTTCGCTTACCTGCTCGGCACAAATACGACGATTCGGGGCGGCTTCGGCATGTACACCTATCCGTGGAATGTGGACACGTACGGTAATGGATTAGGCAACGCTTTCACCGCCAGCGGGTCCGAGACAGACTCCACCAACAATGTTCAACCGGTGGTGATCCTCGGGTCTGACGGGAATACTAACTACCAGGGATCGAAGGGCGTCAGCATCAACTCGCTCTATCGACGCGCTCCGACGACCCCGGACGCTTACAACAGGCAGCCAGTCGGCTTTACCCAGTACACGTCGCCGATTCCCCTCCTGAAATCGTGGAATCTGACAGTCCAGCGGAGCATCACTGGAAACCTGATCGCTGACGCCGGTTATGTGGGAAGTCACGGATCGCACCTGCCCTGGCTTACAGACCTCAATCAAGTTCCTGAAAGCCAGCTAGGGCCGAACGATGCGGCATTCCGTCCGTATCCGGTATTCCAGAGCATCACCGGAGTCACAACGTCCAGCCTTTCCAATTATCATGCCTTGCAGGCGGGGATTACGCGTCGCATGAGCAACGGACTGATGTTTAATTTCAATTACACCTGGTCTCACATGCTCTCCACCCAGGATTCCTCGGGCTGGGGCACGAAGCAGGGCAATCAGCCCTACCAGAGGGCGTATGATCCGGCGGCAAACTACGGCGCTTCCAACTTCGACGTTCGTCATCTATTTAAGGGACAGGTGGTTTACAACCTGCCGTTCGGCCTCGGCCGGACTTTCCTGAACAAGAGCGCGGCTCTCGATCACGTGATCGGCGGCTGGACCCTTTCGGGTACGATCATCGCCCAAACAGGCAACCCCTTTACGCCATACATGCTGACTAACAATAGTTACAGCCTGTCGTCGAATGCTGTGCAGTATCCGAATGTTGTCGGAAATCCGAATCTCGCCAATCCGACGATCAATTCCTGGTTCAACGTGAATGCGTTGGCGGCGCCGACTCCCGGAACCTTCGGCAACATGGGACGGAACATTCTGTATGGACCGGGTTTGAGCCAATTGAACTTGTCGCTTCAAAAAACGTTTTCAATTACCGAGCGCATCAAGCTGGACTTCTTCGCAAACTCCACGAATGCCCTGAACCATCCATCGTTCGCCCTGCCTGATCTCTTGATCGGCCCAGGTCATATCGGAAGGATCACGGGGGTCACTGTGGGCGGGCGTCAGATGGAACTCGTCGGCAAGATCAGGTTCTGAGATCGGATAAACAGTAGCAGCCACTCATCCATGAAAATGCAATTTTCACTGTTCGCCCGAGCAGCATTGTGCCTAGGCTTCACGGCTGCACTCGTAGCCCAGCAAACCGGGCCGGGCACTCCGGATCGGTTGATCGTAAACATCCATACGCAACAGACCTCCGAGCCGGTCTCGAAATACGAATTCGGCATGTTCATCGAACACATTGGTTCACTGATCTATCGCAGTCTGTGGTCTGAAATTCTCGATGACCGGAAGTTCTACTTCCCGATCACATCCAAAGAGCCCGAAACTCCGAACCGGGCGCAGGGAGACTCACCGCGCAACGCACAACTCCGTAAATGGCGGCCCGTGGGTTCCGACGAGGTGGTAACGATAGACCGCAGCCAGCCCTTTGTCGGCGAACAGAGCCCCTGCATTCAACTGGACTCTGCCACTCCGCACGGCATCCGGCAAGCTGGTTTCGCTCTGGTCAAGGGCAAGAAGTATACCGGGCGCATCTATCTTCGCGGTACTCCGGGCGCCAAAGTGAATGTCAGCTTGATTTGGGGAGAGGGAGCGAACAACCGCCAGACCATTTCCTTTGCCACGCTATCGGATGCGTACAAGAAATTTCCACTCAGCTTCACGGCTCAAGCCGATACTGCGAACGGCACCCTGGAGATCACGGGCACGGGCAGCGGCAATTTTCACATCGGTACCATTTCGCTGATGCCGGCTGACAACGTGCAGGGGTTCCGGCCCGATACCATCGCGCTTCTGCGCCAGCTTCACTCCGGTTTTTGGAGGTTACCCGGCGGCAATTTCCTTTCCGGCTGGAGTTGGTATGACTCGGTTGGTGACATCGATAAACGTCCGCCCATGTTTGATTACGCCTGGAATGCTATGCAGACCAACGATGTGGGCATGGACGAATTTATGACGCTCTGCCAGCTCATCGGTGTTGAGCCCTACATTACCGTAAACGCCGGTTTCGGCGACGCGCATTCGGCAGCCGAAGAGGTTGAGTACATCAACGGTTCGACTCACACGCGTCTCGGCGCACTACGCGCGAAAAATGGCCATCCTGAGCCGTATCACATTAAGTACTGGAACATCGGCAACGAGCCCTGGGGCACCTTCCAACTCGGCTACACCGCTCTGAAATATTACGTTCTCAAACACAATGAATTCGCCAAGGTAATGCGACAAGTCGATCCGTCGATCACTCTGATCGCCTCGGGACAAATGCTGGAAGATATGAACCTGAAGGGCGACATGCGCGCCAAGTATATGGAGAACCTCCAGCCTCTGTTCGGAACAGATATCGACTGGACCGGCGGCCTCCTGGCGCACTGCTGGGGAAACTTCGACGGTATTGCCGAACACTGGTATGCACGGCCAGGCAGGCGCTTCGACCTCCAGCGCGCCAAGAGCCTGCCGCCGGATGCGCCTACAGACAATGCATATGTGAATGTTGACCAGACACCGCTTGAGTCGGCGCGTTACGCAGCTAATGTTGTGCATCGGAAGGCCGAAGAGTGGCAGGGATATCAGGAGCGATTCCCGGCGATGCGCGACAAGAAAATCTTCCTGTCCATCGATGAGTACGCCTATTTCGGCGGAGGAGCAAATCGAGGCTCGAATCTCAAACTGGTGCTTGCCTACGCGATGCTGTTTAACGAGATGCTCCGGCACACCGATTTCCTTAAAATGTCGGCGCACACCATGGGTGTCTCGACGCTCGACTATAACAGCACTGGTGCAACTCTTAACGCACTCGGACTCCTGTTTAAGCTGTATGGCGAACACTTTGTTGGTTCTGTCCCGGTGTCCCTTTCAGGAAACTCGCCGCAACCGGCACCCCAGTATCCCGTCGGCGGTGATCAGCCCAAGACAAACTCCGGCAGCCCTACTTTTCCGCTCGACATGGTCGCTGCGCTGAGTCCAGATCGTAAGTTCCTCACCCTGGTTGTTGTGAATGCGACAGAAACAGAATCGAAGTGCGATCTGAACGTAAACGGTGCGCGGCTGGGAGGGAAACCCACGGTGTGGCAAATGACAGGAAAAGACCTTGATGCCGCCAATCGGGTCGGCCAGGAGCCGCAGGTTGGGGTGAAGGAAATTTCGATAGGCAACGTTTCAGGGACGATCTCGGCTGCGCCGATCAGCGTGACCGTCTATCGATTCCCGGTAGCCGGCTGAGACGAAGAGGAAACAGAGGAGAGATTGATGAAGGCACAAGGGCGGCTGTTCACGGCCGCAACACTGTATCTGGGGCTTACGGCTGCATTTGCAGCTCAGCAGGCCGCGCCGGACGCTCCGGATCGGCTGACGGTAAACATTGACACCCAACAGACGGCAGCGCCGGTATCGAAGTATCTCTACGGAGGGTTCATCGAACACATCGGTACGCTCATTTACCGGAGTCTTTGGTCTGAGATGGTCGATGACCGGAAGTTCTATTTCCCCATCTCCTCCAAAGATACGGAGCTACCTGCCAGTGCGTCAGCCAGGCCAGCCAGAATGCCCCTCCGTAAGTGGCGTCCTGTCGGTCCTGATGGAGCTGTGGTGATGGACAAGAACCATCCATTTGTCGGTGACCAGAGCCCGCGCATTGAACTCGACGGAACCACTCCGCACGGTATCCAGCAGTCGGGCCTCATGCTGCTGAAGGGCAAGCAGTACACGGGCCGGGTTTAT
>JAFAQG010000144.1 GCA_019246575.1 Acidobacteriaceae bacterium | reverse complement strand
AGCGAATGCATCGAGCTTGGCTGGGCCTCGGGCGAGGCTGTGGGCAGAGAGGCGCTGCCTGTGGAGATGTCGGATGTGGCCGGGAGAACACCTGTTCCGCCTCGCTCCAAGGTAGCTGTGGCGAGCGACGTGTAGGAAACCTGGGCCGGGCGCTTCGGAGCACCGCTACCTGAGATACTTGGTTTAAACTTTGACAAGGAGCGGGCCCGAACCTCTTAGTATAGCGAGTAATTTGCACCTTCTTCCTCTCAGAAAAGACCGCCAAAACGCATCCCGAAGGCACGATAGAGGCAGTCCCGCATACGTGTTTTTTACTGGGCGTGTTTTCACGCGTAATGTGCGATAGCATACTGTCCGATCGATGTCCACTGCTGAAACCCCAAAAGTAACCGGATTGACGAGGCGAGCCCTGGCGGGGAGCGCGTGGTCGACACTTGCGATGGTTGGCAGGCAGGTGCTCACAGTTGCGTCTCTCGCGACTGTCGCCCGCGTCGTCGGCCCAGGAGCGTACGGGCTCATGGGCATGGCGACGGTGATTATCGCTTTTATCAGCAACTTCCGTGACCTGGGCACGGCGGTTGCGATTGTTCAACGGCCTGCCATATCGCGGACCCTGCTTTCGAGTCTGTTCTGGATCAATGCGCTGCTCGGCGTGCTGATGTGCCTGACAGTAGCGCTGACCGCGCCGCTGGCAGGTCGGTTCTTCCATCAACCGATACTCGTGAACATTCTCCGCCTGCTCTCGCTATCGCTGCTGGTAGCATCTGCGGGGGTTGTTCATAATGCGATTCTGACCCGCGACATGTCGTTCAGGATTCTGGCTTTCATCGATTTCGGGTCGGCTTTGGCGAGCTATCTGGTTGCCCTCGTGTGTGCATACGCGGGACTTGGCGTCTGGAGCCTGGTCTTTGCGAGTCTGACTGCATCGGTGACCACAACCATCCCCTACTGGATGGCCTGCGGCTTTCGCCCGCGGTTTGAGTTCCATGTAAACGAGGTGAAATCCATAGCGAAGTTCAGCTCGAATCTTTCGGCATTCGGGTTCGTGAACTACGCGTGCCGAAACGCCGATAATGCCATTGTCGGCAGGGTGCTCGGCACCGTTCCTCTCGGCTTCTATCAGATGGCATACAACATGATGCTGACGCCGCTCCAGAACATCAGCTCTGTGATTGCACAGGTACTGTTTCCTGCGTTTTCCCGGATACAGGATGATGACGAGCGATTTCGAAGCGCATATGTTCGCGCCTGCATGTTGACGGGACTACTGACCTTCCCCGTGATGGCGGGCCTGGCGGTGGTGGCAAATCCGCTAGTTCGGGCGCTTCTGGGAACAAAGTGGCTCGGCACGATACCGATTTTCGAGATTCTGGCTCCAGTCGGCCTGGTACAGTCCGTAATGACGACTGTTGGAATCATTTACCAGGCAAAAGCACGTACGGATTTGATGTTTCGGTGGAGCTTGGTCACGCTCGTCACCGTCGTCACGGCGTTCCTCATCGGAGTGCGGTTTGGAGCCGCGGGGGTCGCCGCGGCGTATGCGATCGCCTTTCTCGGAGTTCTCACGTACCCTTCCTTTGCGATTCCCTTTCGCCTGATTGGGTTGCGGGTACGCGATTTTGGAATGGCGATGGTCCCGCAGCTCCTATTAACGCTCTGCATGGCCGGAGTCTGCTGTGCTTGGCTTTGGCTGATGTCCGCTGCGTCCATCTCAAATGCCTGGGCGCAACTTCTCTCGACAGTTCTCCTCGGGGTATTCATCTACGGTGGAGGGGTCCTGCTGTTAAGGCCGCGGGTATTAGAGTACGCGGAAGAAGTGATGGAAACTTCAGAGCACAGGACAGTACTGAAGGGACTGTCGTGGATGCAGCGCCTTCGTGTCGGCGCTTAGCGAAATTCCCCCGCCTATCACGCGCGGCGAGAATGCCGATCACAAATTCCGAATTTTAATTGCGGCTATTTTTCAGATATATACAGAGAATCTTGTCCGTTTTTGAAGGTTCGGTCTCTTTTCCTAGACATGAAAGGAGTACCGAATTTTGTTGCTGTATCACGAAAGCAACTCTTCTCAGAGCGGTTCGCTCCGCTGGAGAAGGCAGGTCAGGACGGGGGCGTGTGGGCGCACATCACAGCTCCATTCACGATCCATCCTGCGACTGGTTCTGGCATTCGCAGTGGCACTGTTGCCCGCCATGTGCCAAACCAGCAAAACAACGATTAATCTTGCGACACAGGGGCGCAATCCTGATTTCTCAAAGCTCCCATTCACCCGTCCAGTGACGGTGGGGACAACTCTGCCGGCGACGTGCCAGGTAGGGCAATTATTCTTCAACAGCGCCGCGACGGCGGGCGCGAATCTGTTTGGCTGCACGGCGGTGAACGTCTGGACGCTGGAGAGCGGAAACGGCGCGGCCTCGACTAGCCCCGGCGGAAGCACTACTCCGTCCGGCACGCCGAGTGTCTCGTTGAGCACGGCTAATGTTACATTTACCGGTCAGAACACTGGAACGACCAGTGCAACGCAGCCGGTGACGCTATCGAACACTGGTACGGCAGCTCTTACCATAAGCGGCATCGCGCTGAATGGCACGAACGCTGCCGATTTCAAAGAAAGCGACACCTGCGGGACGAGTGTCGCCGCAAACGCCAACTGTACGATTACGATCTCATTTACGCCCTCGATCGTCGGATCCGAGAGCGCATCTATCGCCATTTCGGACAATGCAGCGGGCTCACCTCACATGATTGCGCTGAACGGTACGGGTTCGTCGGCGCCTCCCGCGAATTCGAGCAATGGTCCGGTACTTAGCGCAGGCTCGGGTGTTGCAAGCCCCGCCTCTCCGCTGACCATCACGTCAGATCGTGCAGTCACGTGGTCTTTGGCTCCGGGAAGCGTGGGCACAATCACACCACAGACGTCCGGCAACACTGCAATCTACACACCTCCTTCGGGAGTGAGCGCGCAACACTCCATCGCGGGCTGTATGGTGGCGCCGAACGATTCTGTATTCAACACTCGAATCGACAATCTTCCGGTGCATAGCAGCTCGGATACATGGATCAATGCCATGGGGCCAAACGCCATCAGGTTCGGTTTCTCGTGGGGGCTAAACCTCATGGACAACAGTCTGGCGGCGATACCGCAGGTGTTTCATTACACGACGCAGTACAACGGCAACTTCCAAATCATGCCGCGGCCGAACCGCAAACGAGAGACGGGTTCCCTAACCTGGGACGGCAACAATGATCACCATATGATCTCGATGAACCGGCAGACCTGCCATTTCGTTGAGACCTATCAAGACGGCACGGTGCCTCCGAATTGCCCCACATGCATCAGCACCGCGAGCGGATGGCAATACGACGGCACAAGCAATGCGGCGCCGCCAAATGCAAATTACGGTGGAGGAACAACTGATGCCGCGGGTCTGCCGCTCGAACCGCTTACGCTTCATCTGAGTGAGATCAGATCCGGCGCCATCAATCACGCCATGCGGTTCACCCTGTGCATCGCCTGTATCAATTCGAATCTGACGCTTTGGCCAGGCACGTCGGGGAACGGCAGCAACAGCCCGAACTCGCCTCCCATGGGTGCACGGTTTCGCTTAAAAACGAGCTACCCCGTAACAGGAGTGACGGGAAATTACGTGACGTATGGCGGTAGTGGATATACAACAGCACCGACGTTGACGTTCCACGGCTGCACCGTGCCTCCGACCGGCTACACGACGCTGACCGGCACTTCCGTTCAGTGGATTGTGCTGACAAGCTCCGGTTCCGGGTGTGTCAATCCGACGGTCGAGTTTAGCGGACCGGGATGGGGAGCACAGGCGCAACTGTTCTATTACTCGCCGGCGGCCCAGGTTATCCTGAAGGCGCTTCAGCAGTATGGGATCTTCCTGGCCGATATCGGCAGCAGTGGCGAGCTTCAGGCCAGCACCGATATCACCTCAGATCCGTCGGCGGTTACCGCATTTGACGAAATCGCGAGAGGAGGGATCGGGTTTTCGAATTTTGAGGCAGTGGACGAATCCAGCCTCATGATCTCGCCGGATTCCAACCGCGTCAACCCGTTCAACGGTTACGTCACACCGGCCAACTACGCTATTGTGCAGGCGACGGACAGTCAAGGGAATCAGACGTCGATGCCCATCGCGGTCGAGCCGGTCATGGTGGGTACGCCGTATCCGACGATGACTGTGCAGGCGGGCATGCCGGGATATCAGATGCAATCCTGGGTGACGGGCAGCACGAATCAATCCGTCACTTGGACTCTGACGTCGGGTGTGGGTTCCATGACTGCCGGCGGAGTATACACTCCTCCTGCTGATGTCTCCGACACGACTCAAGCCGTATTGACGGTCGCGGCGGCGGCGGATCCGACAGCGACCGCAACGGTGTATCTGACAGTTATCCCAGTGGGGGCGAACCCGACCGGCAGTATTCGCGTCGATGTCGGCAGTTCGAACCCTTACACCGATTCGCAGGGTAATGTATGGCTGGCGGATACTGTGGCGCAGGAGATGGGTAGCTATTCGGTCCAGAATGACAACTATCCTGCCGGGCTCTGGGGCAACGTTGTCGATGCCCCGCTTTACCAGACGTACAAATACACTTGGGGCGACGATATCGTGTATGGCCCATTTGTGGTCCCGAACGGCAACTACAAAGTGGCGGTGATATTTGCGCAGGGTGGGTGCAGTGGAACCTACGGTCCTAACCTCTACGACAATGGTTTGACCAATGGTCAATTTGCGCTCGAATCGCAAGGCCGAATAGGAGCG
>JAFAQG010000107.1 GCA_019246575.1 Acidobacteriaceae bacterium | reverse complement strand
AAGCTGCCGAAACGGAATATCCGTATTTGGATGAGCGACGGCGCGGACGATCTCGAAAACAACCACGGATCGTGGCCGCTGCAAAATATACAGCTCGCGAATTCCCTGAAGATGCGGGAGTACGATTTTCATTTCCGGTTCGGGACCGCGACGCACGATCCTGCGCAGGTAGCGATCGACTTACCCGAGTCCCTGGCATGGCTCTGGCGCGGCTACGACCCCAATAAGACTTCCCAAGAATTCACAATGGATCCAGCGGAGAAGGATAAGCCGTACTACCGGGTTAGTATCACGAATCGCGACGCATGGTGAGTTGACAGACACTCCGATAAGTTCTTTGCAATCGCACTCAGTACTGGAACTGCATCTCCTTCCTATTTCACGAAAACTCAGGCATAATCGCCACCATAAACTCACTAATCTGTCGGTACATAGCACTCGCTCTGATTGCGAGCGCGGGCATCTCGCGCTCTTTTGGTCAGCCGCCCAGCCGCATCCATGACCGGCTGGAAGACGGCCGTACATTTGTCCTGCACGGGAACGTGCACCGGCTTGCGTCTGCGAGCGCCGATCGCGGTGAGGTGGACGGCTCCATGCCGCTCGAGCGCATTACGATCCACTTCCGGCCGAGTGCGTCGCAGATGCGAGATCTCTCTGCGTTGCTGGCCGGGCAGCAGGATAGGTCCAGTCGCGATTTCCATCGGTGGCTCACCCCCGATCAGTATGCCCGGCGTTTTGGACTTAGCGAGACTGACATCGGCCGAATTAGAACCTGGCTAGAGAACGCGGGGTTCACCGATATCCAAGTGCCGGCAAGCCGGGCACGGATCAGCATGTCCGGAACAGCAGCGCAGGTAGCGTACGCGTTCCAAACGGCCATTCATCATTACGAAGTTCGAGGAGAGCGGCATTACGCCAATTCCGGAGATCCGGTACTTCCTCGCGCGCTCGAGGGCATGGTTGCAGGCATTACCGGGTTGCACGATTTCAGGTTGACGCCCCAGGTGAGCACGCCAATGATGTTCAGCGCCAACCCAAGCTTGAGCCTGCGCTCGAACACGGTTCACCTCATCTCGCCTGCGGATTTCGCAACCATCTACAACGTTCGCGCGCTGCACAGTACCGGGATCACGGGCGTCGGACAGAAAATTGCCATCGCTGGGCAGACAGATATCGACGTTTCAGACATTCGCGCCTTTCGCGGCGCGGCGGGCTTGCCGGCAAGCGATCCGCAGATCGTACTGGCCGGTGCCGATCCAGGAACGCGATCCGGCGACCAGCTAGAGGCCAATCTGGACGTGGAATGGTCCGGGGCCGTGGCGCCGCAGGCCGCTATCGTTTATGTCAATTCGAGTAATGTAGGGCAATCGCTTGAGTATGCGGTTGACAACAACCTGGCGCCGGTCGTAAGTTTTTCCTACGGCAGGTGCGAGGCAAACGTCAGTGCCGCGGATGCGAGTGCGTTCACGACTGTCTCCGAACAGGCGAATGCGCAGGGCATCACGATCTTGGCAGCGTCGGGCGATTCGGGAGCCGCCGGTTGCGACTATGGGTCGAATCCGGCAGCGATGATCTCGACACATGGCGTGTCCGCAGTATTTCCTAGCAGTGGGGCAAATGTTACCGCAGTCGGAGGAACGGAGCTCAGCGAAGGCACGGGCAATTACTGGGGTCCGGTAAACGACGCGAATTACGGCTCGGCGCTCGCATATATTCCCGAGGTGGCGTGGAACGACACCGCGCCCGGACTGCCGTTACTCGCGACCGGCGGGGGCAAGAGCGTGCTGTTTTCTAAGCCTGCTTGGCAACAGGGCCTCAATGTTCCGAACGACGCAGGCCGCGATGTGCCTGACATCTCATTTGCCTCCTCCCCGTTACACGACCCGTACCTGTTCTGTCCGCCGCATTGGTGCGTGAATGGATTTGCAAACGCCAGCGGGTTCCTCCAGGCAGTCGGGGGAACCTCCGTCGCGACACCGGCATTTGCGGGTATCGTCGCCTTGCTAAACCAGCAAATGGGGGCCGCACAGGGCAACATCAATCAAACGCTTTATTCCCTCGCATCCTTTTCAAGCGACGTCTTTCATGACGTGACAAGCGGATCGAATCAGGTTCCGTGTCAGCAAGGCAAAAAGGACTGCGACCAGGGAGGCTCTATTGGATACGCAGCAGGGCCAGGCTACGATCTCGCGACCGGATTGGGGAGTGTCGACGCATACAATCTCGTGAACGAATGGAACTCCGATTTCCAGGTTTCGTTTGCACCGGCGACACTCACCATCTCGCGCGGCCACAGCGGGACGGCCACGCTTCAAGTAATCCCGGTCGCAAACTTCAGCGGCACAGTAACGTTCACGTGTGCGGCCGACAGCTCATTGAACAACACCAGTTGTTCCGTCGCCGGGAGCGTCTTCCGATCTGGTCCGGTGGTCGTGACGGTCAGCAATAGTTCGAGCGCCGGCGCATTTGCGTCGCCCCGGCGAGCCTTTCCTCATGGGGCGGGTGGAACGAGCATTGTATTCCCGGGCGCGCTTGCGATCTTCGTAGGAACTCTCCTCGTTCGCTCACGCAAAGGAATGAGATTCGCTTGCGCAGGCTTGGCCTTCGCGGCCGTAGTTGCGACCACCGCCTGCGACGACGGTGGCGGCGCGAGTACACCCGCAGTCAGTCAGACATTCGATCAACCGCCGCTCACCGGCAATATCACCGTAACCGCCACGGCGGGCCTACTCAGCCATTCGGCGTCAATCGCAGTCACGGTGCGGTAAGTACTGCAGCCGCTATACTGAACTGTAAGCCCTATGCGCCCTGCGCTGCGCGGGCGCGATTAGAGCCGCAGACAGTTTCTCAGGAGTTTCCGCTCAACATCTATGTTCAATCTGTTTCGAAGCCGAGAGAAGAGTGTGCGCATTCTCTTGGGCGTGATTCTGGGCCTGGTTTCAATCTCCATGCTGTGGTATCTCATTCCAGGCTCGGGCGGCGTTCCCGGCGTCAGCGGACAGAACACGATTGCCGTAGTGGGCAACGAAAAGGTCACCACGCAAGACGTCCAGCGCGCGGTGCAGCGCATTACGCAGAATCAGGCCAATCTGCCCAAAGGGATACTCGCGATGTATGTCCCGACGATTGTCAACCAGCTTGTCCAAACCAAGGCGATGGCGTACAAAGCTCGCCAGATGGGCCTCGAGGTTACGGACCAGGAGCTCGGCAACGCAATCCAAACCGATTTCGCGGGTCAGCTCGGCGGTAAGTTCGACATGAACATCTATCAAATGGCGCTCGCGCAACAAGGCATGACGGTTCCTGATTACGAAAAAGAACGGCGCGACCTGATGCTCGCCATGCGCTTGGAAGCACTCGAAACGCAGTCGCTGGTTATCTCGGACCAGGACGCGAGGGCCGAGTATCAGCGCAAAAACCTGAAGGTCGGTTTGTCGTACGTGGATTTCGACAGCAAGGATTTTGCTTCGAAGGTGAAAAAAGATCTGGCCGCCATTAAGGCGTACTTCGACAAGAACAGAGCTCAGTTTCGAACACCGGAGAAGCGCGACATTGTGCTCGTCATCGGAACCACCGCCGATTTCCTGCAGAGCGCTAAGGTTTCCGATGATCAGCTACGGCAGGAGTACAAGGACAGCATAGACAGTTATCGCGTGCCGGAGCGCGTGAAGGTGCGTCACATCCTCATCAAGACGCAGGGGAAACCCAAAGAGGATGCGCCGAAGCTGAAGGCTAAGGCGGAGGACATCCTCAAACAACTGCAGCATGGCGCAGATTTCGGCGAGCTGGCAACGAAAAATTCCGAGGATCCC
>JAFAQG010000067.1 GCA_019246575.1 Acidobacteriaceae bacterium | reverse complement strand
GATCACGCGACCGTCCTCGCCGGTTTGCAGATAACAATCGGCAAGAAGCATGGTAATCTTACTATCCTGCGGCGCGCTCTTGTGCAGCGCTTCGAAACGAGTTTCTGCTTCTTTGACGCGCCCGCTTTTCTCATAGGCTAGGGCTATGTTAAGTGCAATCCGTGGATCATTGGGCAGCAATTTATCAGCGGCTTCGTATTCAGTAATGGCCTCATCGAAGCGGCCCAGATTAACGAGCACAACGCCAAGATTGACATGCGTGGCAACCTCGTTCGGTTGAATTTTCAGAAGGGCGCGGTAGGCTTCAGCGGCGGCGGCGTAATCGTGCGACTGCTGCAATTGAACGGCGCGCTGAGCGAGAGCAACCAGATCGGCAGACGCAGCCGTTTGCGCTTGCACCGCCAATACTCCTAAGGTTGCCAAAACGAAAAAATTAATTCGGGTATGGCGCATTAGCTCTCACAATTCGGATTTCGTGATCGCTGAATTTGTGATGCGACCCTGGTATTTCGATTTTCGGCATGTGGCACGAAACGCAGTTGCTCGTCCCTGTTTTGCAAGCGCGTGCTGATGGTTTGCCGCCGCCATGACAAGCGAGACACTTTCCGTCGTAACTGGCACCCACCCGATTAATTTCCTGATGTGGGTCGTGACAGGCCGTGCAACTGATGCGTTTATCGTCCGTGTCATAGCATTTGCTGTTAGTCAGACGATAGGGTTGAAAGCGCACCGTCAGAACGCCGAGACGTCCAGAGGCGGCAATCTCTTCCCAGGTGCGATGGCACTGTCCGCAGAAGTTAGAGGTTTGCTCCGTGCTCAAAGGGCGAAGGCTGTTCATGTGGGCCAATTTCGCGTCGCCGCGCTTGAGACCCTCCAGGTGATTGTCCGTCGAGCTGTGGCAGCGCTCGCATTGCACGCCGGGAATCAGCTTGCCGAAGGTGATCTGCCTGTTCTCCACGGCGTTAGTCGCATGGCAGCCGAAACATTGAGTACTCTCCTCATGGCTCATCAATAATCCGGCAGCTTGGGCGAGATTGGCCGGTTTTGTGTTCTGCGATGCCAGCGTCCAATCCAAGCCGTTGATTTCACGGTAAAAGCTGACACGGCTTTGATAAAGTTCCCCGTCCTTTTCGTACACATAGGTTTGCCCGACCGAGCCTAAGCCGAAAGCCCAGAGGAGAGGAACAGTAACGGTTTCCTGACCATCCGAAACGGAATAGATGCTGTCCTTCCCCTTGCGCTCGATGCAGTAGGAGTACGGGCCATTTTTAAAGGTCAGCACCGAATGATCTTTCAGAATCGCGCACTCGTTAACAGATTCCAGCGCATGCGCCATGGAAGTTTCGGGGTGCGGTTTGGCCTGTGCGGGATGGCATGCAGCGCACTGGCGGATGTTGCGGAATGTCGCAGAACTCCCGGTTTGCGCTTCCGCCTGTGAAATGATTACCGCCAAGATCAGCGCCAGAAAACAAACGGTCGATTTCATTGAGCAGGTTTAGCCGCAATTTCGGCGGAAGCCTGACGCTTCGCGTTCAGTTGGGCGACAATCGCCCGCTCGCGGTTGCCGTCTTCCTTTCTCTTTTCCCGGAAGTAGACGGTAGCAAGCGACACATGCGCCTCTAAAAATTGCGGCGACTCCTTCACGAGTGATTCCAAATCGCGTTGCGCTTGTTCGATTTCGCCTTTAGCCATCTCGAGCGCGGCAATTTGGTAGCGGACTCCGGGATCTCCAGGGCGGATCTGGAGCGCATGCTGCAGGTACTGGAGCGCTTTGTCGTTTTGTTCATCCTGACGGAGCAGGACTCCCATGCGGAGGTTGGAATCGAAGTTATTGGGATCGACTTGCAGTTCGCGCTCGAACGCTTTTCGCGCCCCGGCCTGGTCGCCGGTGACTAAAAGAGCTTGGCCGTAGTAGGAATACAAATCAGGAAGATTAGGATTAAGATCGATCGCTTTTTGCAGATCTTCAAGCGCTCCGGAAAAATCGCTGACCATGAACTTAGTTGTGCCCATCATCAGATGCGCTTCAGCGGAGTCTCCGTTCTTCAAAATCTTGTCAATGATGAGTTGTCCCTGCGCTGCCTGGCCGTCGCGAACCAAAGCAGTGCCTAATAGATAAATAAAAGTTTTGTCGTCGGGCTCGGCCTGCTGCACCGGCGTCAGGAGAGCAATGACATTCTTGTTCTGTCCGAGCCTGAGGTAACAATCGGCCAGCAAGGTAGTCGCTTGCTGACTGCCGGGAGCCTTTTCATGAACTTTTTTCAGAATATCCACAGCTGAATTGAGATCACCGCTTTTGTAATAAGCCAGCGCTAAATTCAGTTGAACCTGGGCATTCGGTTTGAGAGCTAAAGCCTGCTTGTACTCGCTGATGGCATCCGTATAGTTTCCTTCGGCGGCCAGCGCGGCTCCCAGGTTGGACCGGATTTCAGGAATTTTGGGATATTTTTCAAGAATCAGGCGATAATTACGAACTGCCTGGTCGTAATGACCGGATTGCTGCGCCTCCATCGCCTCTCTCATCAGCTCTTGCGGATTGAAGGGAGCCTGCGCGTAAAGACAGCTTACGCACAAAAATACTGCGGCGACACGGCACATCGGGGTAACTACGATTATATAAGGTACGGGCACCCAGGGGTGTGGCGCGGAGTGCCCGCAGGTTGGTCTGTTTTAGAAGTAGAACTTCGCCACCAGCTCAATGATGCGCTGGCCTTGCTTGAACTGAGTGATGCCGAAACCAGAGTTGGTTTGTGTGATCGCGCCTCCGGGCGTTGCCTGATTAAACTGTAAATTCAGGTTATTAGTGCCTCCCGGAAATGACCATAACGGATGATTCAGGAAGTTCTGCGCCTGAATGCGGAATTGCAGCTTTTTCGTTTCGCCGATCTGGAAATTTTTGAATAGGCCCAGGTCGGAGTTGAAGTAAGCAGGGCCGTAAATGGCCGGAATCAGTGTCGGGCCACCCTGGCCGACTTGAGTCGGCAGGTTAAAACAGTTGCCGTTGATGTACTGGTGCGGTCCTAGATTCTGTGTGGGATTACAGGTCAGAATCGGATTCAACTGAATTGCATTCGTGCCGAAGATGGACTGGTTGTTAATTGGAATACCGGGGGTACCGCTGCCGTTCGGATTGGGTACGTTCTGTGTACCCGGCAGAATCGCGCCGTTGAATTGCGCGCTGAAATTATAACCGCCGCTATTGCCGGTGAGATTCGCGCCGCTTTGCAATTGGGTAATGCCTGAAATCTGCCAACCATTGGCGAATCCGGCTGCAATCTTATTTCTCACAAAATTGGGCAGAGTGATGGAGTAAACAGCATTGAAGATATGCCTGCGGTCAGTAGGCTCAGGGCCGTAATTGTTTCTTAAGTTGAAAGGATCAAGCGTGGCGCTAAGACCACCCAGAGTTTGTGCTCCTCCAGAACCGACAATTCCTAACGCTTTGCCGAGCGTATAGTTGAACTGAATCGTTGCCCGGCTTGCCTGATGCGCCCAGGAAACCTGGAGAGCATTGTAATTAGAGTACAAGTTGTTTGTTGCCTGATTCAGGTCGCCATAACCGGGGAACGGACGATAATTATTCGCGTTCGCGTCACCGGGATTAGGCGCCGAGAACATGGCCCCGATGGGAACTAAGTTTAGATTGCTGCCGTAGCCCCCCGAGCTTTGCAGGTCATGGCTTTGATTACCGACATACGAGACTTCGAATAGACTCTGCCAAGGCGCCCTCTGCGAGATGGTGAAGCTGTAACTATCCGTATAAGGCTGTCTGTCATCTTTACTGTCCACGGCAGAAGGAGTGGGAATCACGGCGTTAACAGGAATCGTATTCAATTGACTGGCCAGTAAGGGTTTATTTCCGATACTGCTGGGGCTTAGATTTGCCGTTGCCGAACCGGCGGAAGTATCCAGACCGCTCGTAAACTGGCCGGAATGATAATAGAATCGACCCCATCCGCCGCGCAGAACGGTTTTGCCTTGACCGAATACATCATAAGCAAGGCCGAAGCGAGGCTGCCAGAACAAAGCGCGGGTGGGAAAACCGGCGAGGGGAACCGCCGCATCACGTTTGTGCCATTGAAACCCGCAGAAGGTAGGAGCAGCCGCGCAGGCACCACCGTTAGCGGGATTATATTGCGAAGGAATGAAGATGGAGTAACCGTCTCCCTCGTCATCAGTCCAAGGCGTGAAACGAGTCATGCGGAGGCCCAGTTCCAAGGTCAGCCTGGGAGTCACCTTCCAGGCATCCTGAACAAATCCTTCGTAAGTGTAATACGAAATATCATTCAGGCGGTTGAAGTTTGTTTCCGTGTAGTTGGACATGTTGCCAGCCAGCATATCCGCATAGGCATCGCCATACGTGAAAGCGGTGTTAGCAGAGGGCACAAATTGCAACAAGCCGTTCGTGTCGTTGTTGGCCGGTTGAGCATTTCGAATCCATTCAAAGAAAAATCCCGCTTTGAATGTGTGCGTGCCCCAAACCTTGGTCAGCGTGTCGCTGACGCTCGGCATATATTTGTTGGCATACAGTCCGGCAGAGGGACCGCCCGCCTCGAAACCGCCAGGGTTGAAGATAAACGCGGCTTCATTGCCGTAAGAACCAAAAGATGGGATCTGCGCCACACCATTATTGAAAAGCGTTGGGTCTTTATATCCGACTTTGTTGCGATCCACCTTGGACGGATCTTGGAATACGTTCGGGAAACCCACAAATGTATAAGCAAAAACGGTTTCGTTCGTCATGGTGGGACTGAAAACATGCGTGATCGTTCCGGTAACAGAGTCGGAGCGGTTCTTGCCTTCGATTGGAGTCGGATAGGGAACCTGGCTGCCGTTGCGCCACCAGAGACCAATCGGAAACTGTTGTGTTTCACGCTGCATGTTGTAGCGCACAAATACCTTGGTGTTATCGCTCACGCTGTAGTCGCCGCGCACGGTCCATTGGAAATTATTCTGATTGAAGATTTCGGATTGCACGTAGTTAGGACCGCCCGTCACGGCAGGGTTGGCGTTCGGCGCAGGATACAGTTTCATTAATGCCTGCATGCTGGGATCGATTAAGTTGGCAGGCATTTGACCACCGGGCCAGGAAGACGTGGTAGCCGGATTCAGAGATGGCGCATTACCGGTGACGGTTTTACCAAGTTTGGCAAGCTCGGATGGCGAGAAGTTGCCAGTCAGCATTCCCGGAGTGGGCACGGTGGCGGTCAGAGTGCCTGTATCAAGCACTTGATAGAAGTATTCATACCCGGTAAAGAAAAACAGCTTGTTGCGGTCTTTGTTGAAGTGCGTCCAGGGAATCAGCACCGGACCGCCCAGGCTGCCGCCCGGATAATAGTATTTGTCCTGGGGCAATTTCAGACCGATGGCGTTGTTGTAGGCGTCATTCGAGTTGAGGGCATAGTTTCTGGCAGTGAAAAACGCGTTGCCATGAAATTGCGCGCCGCCCGCTTTGGTGACGGAAGTGATGACCATCGGCCCTTTCTGGTTTTCCGCGCTGAAGTTTGATGCCAATACCCGGAACTCCTGGAGAAAGTCGGAGTTCGGATTCACAGGTGTATCGCAGTTGCATCCGGGATCGGAAACGTGCGCGCCGTCGGCTACAATATCGAGCGTGTTGCCGGGCAGACCGTTATAGGAAAAATTGTTGTTGAGCGGGCTCTGACTGCCGGAGTCGCCGTTCGCGTTAATACCAATGGTCTGGCCGGTGTAGCTCGTCTTATTAGAGGCCCCGTTCTGAATGCCGAAGCCGGGCATAATCTTGATATACTCAGCGGCGTTGCTGCCGACCTGAACATAATTCTCAAGCTGTTTGGTCGTCAGGATATTTGCTTTTTCACCCGAATCAACTGGGGTAACGATATCCGCCGCGCCAACCACCTCAACCGTCTGGTTTGTGCTGCCTACCTGCAGCGAGGCGTTCACGTTACGTTTTTCGCCGCCTCCCATGGCAATTCCGTTTGTCTTAGAAGTTTGAAAGCCGGGAGCCATAATCGTCAGATTATAAGTACCGACCGGAACGGATGCGAATGTGTAATACCCCTGATTATCTGTTTTCGTCGTCCGCTCATCGCCTGATTCGGCGTTACGGAGCGTGATCTGGGCGTTCGCAACAACTGCGCCGGAAGAGTCGCTCACAATGCCTGTTAGCGTCGCGAAGATCGCCTGCGCCCATATAGCAGTACTCATTACACAAACGAGTGCAAGAGCAAAACACAGCCTATTTAATTTTTTCAACTTGGAACCTTCCCACCACACTTACACGGGTACTAGAAACATCACGGACCCGTGGTATGAAGTCAATATACAGGAACTCGCGACTTGTTGTAAATAGTTTTCAGCAAGTTTCAGAAGAGCAGTACTTTTAAAACACAAACTGTTGTTTGCCTGCTGCCAACTGCTTGGACCTGCCGTGCCAAATCAATTCACCGGGAACTGGCAGACTCACCTTCACTCGGAGCTTTCCGTCAGGCAACCTACGAAATTCGACTTGAACTTCTCCCTTTGGGTGTGGAACTGTTCCCGACATCCACGTCAATGAACCCAAATGTGGTTGGAGCCGGATCTTGCTAAATCCGGGAGCAGCGGAATCTACTCCTAAAACTGTACGGTAGATTTCGATATTGATGTGATCGCCCCAACCGTGGCA
>JAFAQG010000122.1 GCA_019246575.1 Acidobacteriaceae bacterium | reverse complement strand
AACCACGCTTGGCTGTTTCAGGTAGGATCCGGGTGGGTCTTTCACGCGGGACCAAGCGCCGAGATGAATTGGATAGATACCGCCGGCAATGCGATCTACGACGCTGGTCCGCGTGGAGACGACCAGTACAGTATGAATGGCCAAGCCGTGATGTACGACATCTACAAGATCCTAAAGACCGGCGGTGCACCTGCCTACGAGTACGCCGGCGCGACCGCCGCTACCTACGTTATTGACCTCAACCAATCCATCATTGATGGGTCTCCGCCTGTAGTTCGCAACACGGCGCCGATGGCGTATCCCCGTGCGTTCGCTAACGGCGTCGTTTTGCCGAACGGGCAGGTGTTGATTGTCGGCGGACAAACGCAAGCCGAGCCATTTAGCGACGACTCGGCCGTTTTGGTCCCGGAACTTTGGGACCCGGTTAGTGAGACCTTCACCCAACTCAACCCGATGCAGACACCTCGCACGTATCACAGCGTGGCGCTGCTGCTCCCCGACGCGCGCGTCTTGGTCGGCGGCGGCGGGCAATGCGGCAGTTGCCCAACGAACCACCCTGACGTCGAGATCTTCTCGCCCCCCTATCTTTTCAATTCGAACGGGACGCAAGCGAGCCGGCCCGGTATAACTTCCGCTCCTTCGACAGCCCAGGCGGGGCAAAATATATCGGTAAAGACGAACGTCGCTGTTGGGAATTTCGTGATCGTGCGTATGTCATCGGTGACCCACACCGTGAACAACGATCAAAGGCGTGTGCCCTTACAAATCGTGTCAAATTCTGGCACCTCCTATACTGTGTCCATCCCCAGCGATACTGGCGTCGTTACTCCTGGTTACTACATGCTCTTTGCGAATAACGCGAAAGGAACACCGAGTGTGGCTCGTATAATTAAATTTAGCTGACGTTGCGAATCAAATTCAGGACTGCGCGTACCGGGAGCGCGCGAAGTGTTCAGGGGCGGGCAATCGGTAGCCTTGCTGATCGCCGGATGCTTGCTCCTTGAGCAACGACCGACCGCCGCGTTCGAAGATACTGCGAATGGTACGGCCTCGGCCGGAAGCCGCTTTTTCTTTGGTGAGACGCCATTGAGGGCTACTATCCTGGGCCAGAGCAGCCCATTGCCTTCCGAAACAGCGGCTTGCGCCAATTGTCATGCAGCAAGTTCTCGGCGACCGTCGGACGGGTTTTTCGCCCCGCCTTTGGATCGATCAGCAATGATCGAGTCGCGTCGGCGCCGAAATGGGCCGCCTTCGCATTTTTCTCCGGCCAGCTTTTGCCGGTTGCTTCGTACCGGGGTCGATCCGGCCTACATCGTCATTAGCCGTCAGATGCCGCGTTATCAGCTGGATGACAATCAATGCCTTGACCTTTGGCGATACCTTACGGAGCCGGCCGATGGATCCCGCGAAGACAAGGACTGAGACTCCTCACGTATGCTCGGGCAAGCCGCAATGGAGTTTGTCCCGCCGCTTCCTATTGGGCGGCTTGGCTACGACTTTTGGCCTGCGGTCGCGGTCAGTGGATGCACATGAGAGGGTCGGGCCGGTTAAGCCGCCGATCCTGGTGCCGGACCTGTCGGTGGTGTCAAGCGACGGAATACGCGCTTCCGTACGCGATCTGCTGTCCGGAAAGGTGACTGCGATCCAGCTTATGTTTACTAAATGCAAGTCGATCTGTCCGATAGAGGCGGGGACATTGGCGCGTGTCGAAGAAGCTCTAGCTAATTATCCCGGGGACGATATACAGCTCCTCTCTTTGAGCATCGATCCGACCACTGATACCCCAGAGGTATTGAAGGCCTGGCTGGAGCGGTTCGGTGCGCAGCGCAGATGGAATGCAGCATCTCCTGCAGAGGCGGATTTAGCACGCGTCAAGTCGTTTTTCGATCGGCCGTCGAGCGTAGGTGAGATCCATTCCACTGCCATTCATTTGGTCGACCGTAATGGCTTCCTCGTATGGCGAACATTCGACTTGCCGGACGCGAACGAGGTAGCAAAGTTGTTAGTCAACCTGCACCGGCGTGGAGTGGCGAACTCGAGCGGTATATGGTGATATTAGCGCGCGCTGATTTGTCTTCTAGGTTCTCAAATCGCCTCGGCCGGGTAGGCGCGGCGCCGCTTGGGAGGGGTCGCTTTTCGCTCGGAATGGCTCTCCGCGCTTGCTAAGAAGCGAGGCTTACCTAGCGACCTGCATCAATTTCGAGATCCAGCTCAGGCTTTACATCTCCAGATTAACCGATTAACCTTATTGTTAAACCAAGCTGTCGTTTATGTTCTCGATTGCCTCGGAACTTGTCGTCCTCGAAGAGCTTCGTTCAAGATGATGATTCCGCCATTCCGGCAAGGTCGCAACGGCCAAAAGGGCTCTCAAGGCGGCGGCGATGCAATGATCCGCATCTCTCCACACCGATCGGGGGGCCGTCCGCGCGCAGGAAACAGGCACTCGGAGCGGCTGTGTTCACGCTCACGCGCTCATAGAGAACCGCAACGGCACGTTAGGCGCGGCGACCACCCGTGCCACGGACATGTTGGCTGCTCACCGCGGGCTCCCAAGGTGATTGGCCATTCGCCCACCATGGCTGTCTCGACCTACTCTCTCGGCTATTCCATGAGGCCCACGCACAGATCATAACGCATACCGCTGCTCCGCCCCGCGCCAACCCCGCCCGACCTGACGTGATAATTGCGCATCGGCGCGCGCTAAAATTTCTACATTTTTCAGGATCCCGCTCACAGAGAAAGGCGAGAAATGGAAACGAAGCTAGCGGTTCGGATACGGACTGCGACCGCCGCAACGGCATTGTCGCTATACGCTGCTGCCGCGGTAGCCCAAACGAATTGGGCAACTTTCGGCTTTGATCCGCAACGCACCGGGTATAATCCGCAGGAAACAGTCCTTTCGCCGCAGACCGTCCCATCGCTCGAACTAAAATGGTTCTTCTCCCTCGGCAGCGAGGGTGTCACAGCGCAACCAGTCGAGGCACGTGGTATCGTGTTTACCATGACCGATGCGGGGACGGTTTACGCATTTGACGAAAAGTCAGGTCAAGCAATCTGGAGCAAACAGTTAGGCGTTACACAGACCGATTGCGGTGCCGGCACCGATCTCCCCAATGGGATAATCGGCAACGTCGCTACGCCAACGGTTGACCAAAGCAACTTCGGACTTCTGATCGTCTCCGGCGATGGATTGCTACACGCCTTTGATGGAGCCGTCGGATCGGAGTGGCCCGGATACCCGATCCAGATCATGGATCCCTACAACCGTGGTCGGACATTTGTCTATGGGGCTCCGCTGTATGACTGGACCCACAGCACGCTGAATATAGCTACGGCCAGCGGGTGTGATCAGCCGCCTTATCGTGGCCAGATAGTGCAGGTTTTACATACCGGGAAATCTCGGCCTATTATCCTCAAACGTTGGTTTACCGATGGCGCCCAGGGGCCGGATGGCGGGGGCATATGGGGTCCTGGAGGTCTATCTGCCGATGCTGGGTTTGGCGCCTTCTATACCGCGACCGGCAATGCTCTAACCACGCCGGAAAGTTACGGCTATGCGGATAAGATTGTGCGTTTCGACTACAGACTGAATGTTCAGGCGAGCAACGGGCCGAATATCTCTGATGGCGATCTTGACTTCGGATCAACCCCGGTCCTCTACGAGCCACCGGGCTGCCCGGCACAGCTTGCAGCATTAAACAAAAACGGGCAACTTTTCGTCTACAATCGGAATGCGATTGGCGGCGGTCCAATACAAGTACTCCAAATTGCAAGTACTAGCTCTGGGGAGGAGTCCAGGTTCATCGGGGCTGTAGCCTACGATCCTGTGTTCAACCACATTT
>JAFAQG010000007.1 GCA_019246575.1 Acidobacteriaceae bacterium | reverse complement strand
CGGAAAAGGCCTGGGCTCCCGAATTGGTGGTTCCCAGCCCGGCGTTCGCCCTGTTCAGCAGCGATCCGATCGTGTTCGTTATCAACCGCACCACAGCGTTCGCGGCGGCGATAACAGCGCCCCCGCCAAGCTGCGCTATGGCCGGCTGCGGCGCGGCGAGCGAGAGACAGACAGCCGCAACCAGCGTAATTCGAATCGTGGAGCGTGTCGGAACGCCAACCAGCTTGCCGAACATGCGCCGAAGCAGAGCCATGGTTCACCTCGAGGCTGCTTTCGCGGCGAACCGGGCCACTGTTTCGGACAGTTCCTCTGCGAGCTCCGGCACGTCTGCCAATCCGTTCGGATACGTGGCGGCGAGTTTTTCGTACACCTTGAGGAGAGGCAGATTCCTGTTCGCGTCCAGGAACCAGGCTCTGTAGAGACGTTCGCGTTTGTAGGTCGTGCAGATCCAGTATTCAACGGGTGTCGGAACGATATTAATTGTTTGGGTCGTCTCCGCCTTTTCGCCGAGCACCAGGAGTGCTTGCGCTTTTCGCCCCTTTCGCGGGGCGCTGAACCCGCGCACTTCGCTCAGCGCGGTCGCGTTCAGGTGCAGGTATTGGGCGAGCGGCCGCAGATCGCCCTGCTGCTGTCCGATAATCTTCGTCGAGACGTTGTTCACGATGGCCGGCCCGTGCGGACGCGGATTCATCTCGGTGCCGACGAAGTCCTCCAGCGCCTGGCTGACGCCCCAAACGCTTGCACCGCGCTTCCGGCCCGTGCGGAAAAGCTGTTCCACCTGGGGCGCGAGTACAGGCGAATCGAGGAGCGACCAGCATTCGTCAAGCACGGTAATATTTGGCTGTCCTGTCCTGCCCGAAGCTCGTTCGGTCATCGCTTGCGCGATAATCATGCTCATCGCGCTTTCGAGCTTGTGATCCGTGGTGAGCCCTTCGACGTTGAAGAAAAGCCAGTCGTCATCCGTCCGCATGGTGGTCGGGCGGTCAAACAGGCGCGCATAGATCTTCTCGCCCGTCCACTCCCGGAGCTTCACGGCCGCAAGCTGCGCCTCATCCCTGATCCTTTCCACATCGGAATCGTCGCGCCACGTCTCCAGCTCCTGGCGCAGATCGTTAAAGGTCGGGATCGGCCGGTCTTCGCGCGCGCGGCATCGTTGATACGTACTGACGATGGCGTCCGTCAGAACATTGTCCAAAAGGCCGCTATCGGACGATGAATCGTGCATACCGATCATGTGGCGCGTGAGGTTTTTCAAAAACGCGATTTTCTCTTTCGATGGAATCGTGGTCCCGTGCGGGAGATCCCAGGCGTTCAACGTCTCGCCGCCTTCGAGCTCTACATCGATACAACGGCCGCCCATCAGCTCCACGAGCGGGCGGTAGGAGTTTCCGCGTTCCAGAATCGAGATCAGCGGATTCAGCCGCGCCATCATCGTGAGAAACAACTGCGCCATAAAGGTCTTCCCGCCGCCCGATTTGGCGGTGATGAGAACATTCGCGTCGCCGAGCGACGCGTCGAAAGGAGAAAACGGCACGAGTGCCCGATATGGGGTTTCGAGCAGTATGAGCGGCGATTCCGGAGTGCCTTGCCATGGGGTTTCCACCATAAGAAGATCGGCCCCGTGGAGAGTGAAGCAGTCGTGCTCGCGCTTGTTCGCTTCCGCCATGCCGGGTAACGTGCCGAGGTACACGCGCCGCTTTGCCAGATCCTCCGGCAAAGCGCGGGCCCCGTTCATCCTCATAACTGCGTGCAGCGCGCGTTGCCGCCGGTCGGCCAGAATACGCTCCTGTTCTTCGAGATCGCGGCGGCTGCGTACGGGGATCGATGTGCGGACGCCGATAACGAGACTGACCTGAGCGCTTTTCAGCGAGCTCGAGATCAGATCCTGTAGCACGGTAACAAGCTGCGATTGCGCAACCTGCGCGTCGACGTTGATACGGAAGAAACCTTTCGAATCGCGCTGGGCGGCCGTCATGCGCCGCAATCGTCCTTTGAAGTGCTTCAAGCGCGCGCTCTGATCGGGAATCGTGATTTCCGTGTTGACGACCAGAGGAAAGTCGAGCGCCAGCAACTCGCGCAGAATACCCGGATATGTGGCGTCGGGAAGATCTTTCAACGACACGAAGCTATAGAGAAGTCCCCCGATCTTGAGATAGGTGTCCTGCTCATCTTCGATGTGAGTGTTTACGGCTTGTTCCCGGGGGCTTCTATAGTCCAAAGACTCCTCGGGGCGGCGATAACGGATTTCGTCGCGCATCAGCGGATTGATGGCCCGTTTCAGCTCGAGGAACATCTCCTCGTCACTGAGCCGGCGCACAGTCATTCCCGTGGCGGTCAACGTGTGTTCGATCCCTCGCATGATCGATTCGAATTCGGACACGAGATCTTCGTGTTCACGTCTCGCCCTGCGGATACATTTTTCGGCCGATAGGCTGAAGCTGCTCGCCCGGAGTTTCTTCCCGAATCCGGTATCCGGCGATTCGTGGTGCATACACGGGCTCCACAGAAAATAGGCGCGCAGTATCGGGCGCAGATAAAAGCCGGACTCTTCTTTTTCACTCCAGGCCGCCAGCCGCATTCGGTCGAGCATCTGCACAACGAAGTTATCGGTTCGCAGCTGCTTCTTGTACCGGTCGGGCAGATCCCCGAGTCCCTCCATAACTTCGAAACGCACCTGCATTCGCATGGAGCGCTCCGTCAGGGAGCGAATCAATGCCTCGAGCGAATACTTCGTCTGATTGCGCTGATCGTCGGAATGGTAATAGGAATTAATGCCGCCGAGCTCGTATCCGGTCACGAACGATCCATCCGAACGAACCATGACGTCGTCGAGGAAGTCCCTCACGGGAAGCAGCTCGCACAGCGCCGGCTTATGAAGGCTGGCTTCGTGTTGTTGCATCGTTGCCGGCATATCTAGTCCCTGTCTCTC
>JAFAQG010000343.1 GCA_019246575.1 Acidobacteriaceae bacterium | reverse complement strand
GGGCTCGATCGCTTTGCCCTTCTAGGAATCTCCCAGGGCTGCGCGGTGTCGGTGGCCTATGCGGTACGTCATCCCGAGCGCGTCACCCATCTCGTCCTCTACGGCGGCTACGCCCAGGGCTGGACCAAGCGCCCGCAAACTGAAGTCGAGCGTCAAAGGAACGAGGCAATCCTGACCTTGGTACAGCTCGGCTGGGGACAGGAGAACCCGGCATTTCGCCAACTTTTCACCTCTCAGTTCGTCCCCGGCGGGACCAAAGAGCAGGCGGATTGGTTCAACGAATTGCAGCGCATTTCAACGAGTCCCGAAGACGCTGTTCGCAATCTCAAAGCTCAAGGCAACATCGACATCATCGGTTTGCTTGGTGAGGTGCGCGCGCCCACGCTTGTGATGCATGCGCGCGATGATGCGCGCGTGCCTTTTGAAGCCGGACGACGGCTAGCCGCCGGCATTCCCAGCGCGAAGTTCGTACCATTGCAGGGCCGGAACCATCTGATCCTCGAAAGCGAACCGGCGTTCACCCGATTTGTCCAAGAAATCAGGGTATTCCTCGAGGCATAATCGAATTCTTGCGCATGAGACATTTAATCAGTTGAGCGCAATGACACTGTTTTCACCTTGTTAAGAAGATCTTCCGGTTTTCACCCCGATCCGGCCGTTTTGTAGAGCGGGCCCTAAGGTCCGCTTCGCGGTCCAGTTTCGGCCGAACGGTCTGTCGTGGCGCATAGGCTATCTCGCGCCGATAACGGCCGCTCATCAGGCCCAGGCTGAACGAGTCAAATCGACCCAAGTGAGACCTTCGCTCCAGGTGGCGCACTCGACGGGTCGTGCCCGCATTGAGGCGCTCCGCGATAAAACATCGCTCGCGGATTCACAGATTTATCTACCGTCAGCTGAAGCCAACTTTGGGGATTGGCTGCGGCGAAGCGAAGCACGGGTCCTTCGAGCAGGAGATAAAGAACGTTCGCGAGCCCGCTGCCCGTTATCGCGGTGCTAAGCGGGGTCGTCTTGACGTCAGCTGACCGGGCTGAATGAGACGGGCGCGATAGAACTGCGAACCATTCGCATTCATCGGAGCTGCGGCTTGGCAATTTGCGCAAGATTGTCCAGCAGTTCCTTCGCGTCCTCTAGGTTGAGTGTTCCGAAACCCTCCGTAAACCATGAGTAAATCGGAAACAGAAGATCATACGCGTCGCTGCGCTTCCCTTGAATTAACCAGAGACGCCCGAGACTGGTCGCCGCACGGAGTTCAAAAAGCTTTGCTGCCTGTTCGCGTGCAATCGCGAGTGCTCGGTACAAATCTGTTTCGGCAAGGGCCGAATAAGACGGCGCTCCGGCGAGCACTTCGCCGCGACGCCGATGGAGCTCGGCATTGAACCATGTATCGTCTGTGCGGCTAGAGATTTCGAGCGCCTCATCCAAAGGAGCGCTGTTATCTTGCTGATCCTCAGCGACCGACTGCGCATCGGCCAGCAAACTGCGGTAAAATGGCAGCCCAACGAGGGTCGCCAGATCAGACATTTCAGAAAGGGCAGCGCGGAGCCTGACCGACCCTTGCTGGATCGCGCCGGATTGGATTTCGAGCCACCCGAGCGCGCACATACCCTGGTTAAGGAACTGATGAAATCCTCCTTTTTCCGAAAGGGCTACCAACTCTAGCGTCCGCTCCCGCAGTTGTTCTAGATCGCGCAAAACAATCAAAACGCGCACAGCGACCGACAGACTGTATGCTAAGGCGAACGATCCTTTACGAGCCCCCAATCCAACTGCCTGGTTGAGCTCAACGATAGCTTGATTTGGATATCCAAGGCAGGCGAGCGTTAGCGCAAGGAAGGCCGGGCCGGCGGTCACCGTGCGCCAATCCAGGTCAGCTACCCCAGATTGCGTCTCAAGAATTGACTGCTGAATTTCTAGATACTGCCGAGCGTTGACGAAGCAGCCCTGGTAAAAGAGGGCAATTCCCATGGCTGTATGCGCAGCAATCTGCGTGTGCACGTCGTTGCCAGCCTTGGCCACGACGAGCAATTGTTCAGCTAGCGAGCGCGCCGCTACAACCTCGCCGCGTACCAGTACGTTAGTGAATTGCCCCCACAGCGCTCGAGCGAGCAACTGCGGGCGCGCTACGCCACGGCTGGCATTGATCGCACGACGAAAAAGTTGGCCAGCCTCAGCATCTGACATGCTCGCGGTCGTTTGAAGCACCGTTGCGAGCGCCAGTAGCATCTCGGCCTCGAGCTCATCGCGTTCTGGGCCGTCTGAAAGGGTTGCGGCGAATGCCAGGCCTCTCTGAAGCTGCATTCGGGTTTCAGTGAACGCGGCCCGTTCAATCGACTGAGCCGCGGCCGCCCGATAGTAGTGAGCCGCCTTGACGAGCAGGCCAGCCTGCGCGCAGTGATA
>JAFAQG010000322.1 GCA_019246575.1 Acidobacteriaceae bacterium | reverse complement strand
TGGTGGCTGGTCGTAAGGCTTTGACCGCCTCTCCGCTGCGGGTTGGTTCCGGTTAGGCCGGAAAGGGCCCGTTCGGCCTTTTCTGGCCCTCTCGCATGAAAACGCTAACACCCTTCCCCTCAGGTCCGTGGCTGCCCGTATGGCGATGCTCAATCCACTTGAAGCACGAGGCAGGTTGCCCCCGGAAATTTACGCTCTCCTTAAACAGGCAGCATAGCGGTGGGGTCGCCAAGGATCACCATGGACTGTACATCCCGAGACACCAGGAGATCCTTGAGCATCGCTCCGCGCGTGTTTCCGCCGCCGTTGAACGCGCGCCGGTTACTCTCATAAGATACATAAAGGCTCGCTAATTTCGCGAACGCATCGCGAAAAGCCAAGCCGACCGGCCAGGGTTGATACAAGCCGTCATAGAGCGCCTTCTCCAACGCCGCGGTGAGGATCTGGCCAGTGCTGGATTCACGCAGAGTCAGATCGAACGTAGGTTCGACATGTCCGATAAACGCGCGCAGCGGCTTCTTTGCGCCGAGCAGGGCCGTTGGTAGGGGAGCTACCTTCGCTCCCAATTTTGCTACGCCCTTCAGAACGCGGTCGACCTCGCTGCCCTCGTCCACCACACCAGTGAATAGAGTCTGTGAGTCGCTTCCGGCCGAGCAGCAAGCATGCGCATACCATATACCGCCGTCTGGCTGCCATTGGGACTGTAGGTCCGATGCCTGTAGTGATGCGAAATTCTGGTCGACCGGTAAGCCGAGTGCGCCTGAGAGCATCTCGGGATTATCAAGTGGGTAGGTCTGACCGTGGCTGGTCGTCACGATCAAACCCGGCTTCTGAACAGCCAAGGCCGAAACTAGTCCGCTCGCTGTAGCCTGATTAGCGCCATCGAGAAACGTGGCAACCGAGGGCCCGATTTGTGGATCCGAAAGCAGCCGCCGCTGGACCTTTTCCGCGATCGCATCGCGCATCAACTTTGTAATGTCCGTATCGCCTTGATCCACGGCCCAAACGACAGAATGGTTTGTTTGCAATTCGCTCTTCTTCCAATCGTTCAACAGTGCATTGACGTAGTTTTCCAGCGCTGGTCCAAAAAGATGTAGTCGCCCGACGCAGCAGCGTCCGTTAAGAATGTATTGCAACTCCCAAGGCACCTCTTCCGGAGTTCCGTAAATCAGGAGATAACGGGGAAGTGCGCCCGGTTCAGTTCCGTCGGGAGAGCCGCTGATAGAAACATCCATCTCGGCCACATAATTTCGAAGAAGACGGAACCGATGTTGCGATCCCGCACGGTAGCGCAAAATCGGCGCGCCCTTGCGCTCTCTCAGCAGCGCCTGGATGGGCTCTGGCGCGTCAGAACCGTTGGCGCGCTGCGAGTCAGTGAGTTCCGGCCCGTCTGGTAACACTAGTCCCCATCCCACCCGCGCATCGCGCCAATCGGCGGGATTCGCGGCAGTGGGTGCCTTAAGAAAGGATCGGACTTCCGGAGGCGCATTGCGCAAGACCCATGCGCGCGCTCGCTCTGCAACCGGGCCGGCAGCGGCGCGCTTGTCCTCACCGAGATATGCGTTGATGCTCAGGGTACTGGGCCAATCCACTCCGATACTCATGTTCAGCCTTTAAGACTCGCGTCAAGCGCCTTAATTTGCTCGTCGAACTCCTTGAGAATGCCTGCTTTGATCTCCTGTGGCGTGCTTGGGTCCGCTGCAATCTCGTCGCGCTCGCGGACCAGCTCCCTTCGTTCCTGCAGTTTGACCTTCTTGTCAGCTAATGTCAGACCAGGCTTGGGAGGAATGCGTTTTATTTTGAACGGCTCGGGCCGGGTGTAGAGGGCAGGTATCGTCCAATGTTTACAGGCGCGTGCGGCCACTTGCAGCGGCACAGCTGGCTGGCATTGGGCACCCAGCTCCGTTCTCGCTTCATACATGACCGCGGCCCATTCAATCTCTTCAGGCTGCCCACCCTCGGGGAGTGCCTGCAAGGTCTTAACCACACCCCGATAAAACAACCGGCAGAATTTGTGTGCATAGGAAGCGTCGGCTTTCTCGCGCATGCCAATTGCGGCGGGAAATCCTTGGCCCACCAGCTCATTCGCAAGACTACGGGCGTCCTTGGTTTCAGTCGCACTCTCGCAGGCGTTCAACGTAACCAGCCAGATGCGCTTATTGGAGTCCGCGCGGCTGCGCAATTCATCCGCCGTAACCGGGATTTTTCCCTCGGTCTCCGCTTCCCAG
>JAFAQG010000318.1 GCA_019246575.1 Acidobacteriaceae bacterium | reverse complement strand
AGAAGCTCGCGTACGCGGATTTGATGGAATACATCGGCGACCCGCGTTTTTCCCGCATTCCTGTGGATCAGCTTTTGTCGAAAGATCTCGCGCGGAGACGAGCCCATTCGATTGATCCGTCGCATGCCCATTGCACGTTTTTGCCTTCAGATGTCACGGCCAAACTTAACGCCATGGCGAGTGAGACGACATATCTGACGGCGATCGATCAAAACGGCAACATTGTCTCGCTAATTCAGAGCAATTTCGATTCATTTGGCACGGGTCTTGTCGCGCCCGGAACGGGATTCGCTCTCCAGAATCGAGGCGAGCTGTTTACGCTCGAGCCCGGCAAGCCCAATTCGCTCGCGCCGCATAAGCGACCGCTCCACACCATCATTCCCGGATTTATGCAGAAAGGCGATGAAGTAATCGGGTTCGGCATTATGGGCGGTTTTAACCAGGCCCAGGCGCATGCTCAATTCGTTTCGAACATTGCCGATTTTGGGATGAATATTCAGGCAGCGCTCAGCGCGTCGCGGTTCACGAAGCCGACGTTTGCCGGTTGCGATCTCATCATAGAATCACGCGTTTCTGAAGCCGTGCGCGATCGGCTCGGGGGCATGGGGCATCAGTTGGATCTCGTTCCTGACTACTCGCCGGAAATGGGTCGAGGCAACGCCGTCATGACGGATGAGCGTGGCGTAAAGTACGGCGCTTCCGATCCCCGTGGGGACGGCGAAGCGATCCCGCAAACTCCGCGCGCTTACGCGCAGTAATTCGCTACAGTAAACCTAAATATGCACTGTCCAAATTGTGGGCTGGCCAATCCTGATAATGCGAGGTTCTGCTCGAATTGTGGGACGCAGTTTTCTTCGAGCTCAGGCCCGCAACAACCTCCATATCAACCCCAATACCAGCAGGCGCCTCCGCAATCCCTTCCCGGAGGGAGCCCCGTAATGAGGAATATTGCGCTTGGATGTCTAGTGGTGCTGCTCATCTTTTTGCTTTTCGGCCTTTCCTGCACACGCGCTTGTTTCCGCGGCCGCCGTTATTACCGGCGCTACGGCGCGATTGTTCGTTCGATGGATTCGCAGCTCGCTAAGTCAATGCGCACTGTCACACGTGATAAGCTGCGGGCCATAGGAGGAATGGAATGGATCACACCTCCAGACGCGATTTCTTAAAGGCTGGATTCGCCGCGGCTGCGCTCGCAGGGGCTGGAGCGGCACCTATAAAAGCAGCTCGCGAGACGGCGACGGAGTGGGTTACGCTCGGCAAATCCGAAGTGAAGGTAACACGTCTCGCGCTAGGAACCGGGAGTATCAGCGGGGAAGTCCAGCGCGATCTTGGACAGGACGGATTTACCCGCTTGGTGCGCTATGCGTACGATCGCGGTATTCGCTTCTTCGAGACTGCTGAGTCGTACGGCGAGATGCATAAGATGCTTGGGATCGCACTGAAGGGGATTCCGCGCGATAGTTACCGCCTCATGTCAAAAGTGACCACGCGTGAAGGCGGGAATCCGCAAGAGAAGATCGATCAGTTGCGCAAGCTCGCGAATACCGATTATTTCGACATTATGCTTCTTCACTGGCAACACGTTGCGTCCTGGCCGACCGATACCGTCAGATGGCAGGAGGGGATTCTCGAAGCTGAATCGAGAAAGGCGGTCGTAGCTCATGGCGCATCCGTGCATGGGCTTCCTGCGCTACGGCGTTTCCCTGGCAACAAGTGGCTCGAAGTCGCAATGATACGAATTAACCACAACGGCACAAGGATGGACGCCGAAGATTATGCGACAGGCGGGCCGGGAAATGTCGCCGAGGTGGTCCAACATGTGAAGCAGGTCCGAAGCGAGGGAATGGGCGTGATCAGCATGAAGCTGGTCGGAGAAGGCGCGTTCACCAGGCGCGAGGACCGTCAAGCGGCCATGAGGTTCGCCTTCCGGAATGCCGGTGTCAATGCCGTGACAGTCGGCTACAAGAACACCGCCGAGATTGACGAGGCCATAGAGAACGTAAATCTGGCACTCGCGTAACAGCCT
>JAFAQG010000317.1 GCA_019246575.1 Acidobacteriaceae bacterium | reverse complement strand
ACTGCCATGCTCGAGGCCATGTCCTACGGCGTGCCGGTTGTGGCGACGTCTGTGGGCGGTACTTGTGAAGCCGTTAACGACGGGATCACAGGCCTGCTCGTTCCACCGTTTGAGGCAGCAGCTCTGGCATCCCGAATTGTGGAGCTTCTCAACGCTCCGCAACGTGCCCGCGATCTGGGGTGCGCTGGTCAGCAAACCGTGAAAGAGCGCTTTACGAAAGCGCATATGATTGATCGGTACGCGGGCTTCTACGAAAAAGCGCTGGAACAGAGGCGCGGTTTGTCCGGCGGGAGGGAAATGTGAAATCCGCCGGCGCTTACATCCCTTCTGCGAATTTTCGTGCGCGGCCGATACGAATCATGTTCCATCTGGATATATTCGCGATGGGCGGCATTGAAAAGAAGGTTACGACTCTTGCTCAGAGGCTTGACCGGACGCGCTTTGAACCCATCATTTCCTGGCTCGGCGGATGGGCACCCATGGGCAATGAAGTGGAAGCTGCCGGGATACCCGCTCCGCGGCTTCCGCTCGAACACGACACGATCGACATGGCGGCCCAGATCATCCGCGACTTTGAAGTGGATATCTTCCACTCCTTCAGTTGCCGATGGAGCTATTTGGACGTCATGGCTGCGAGCCTCGCTGAGGTTCCGCACATCGTAACGAGTCGCGGCACAGTGCGGTTCTGGGATCCGCATTCGCGCGTCATGGAGTGGGAAGCGAAACGGAATCGCCTGACACACAAGATCACGGCCTGCTGTCAGGCGGTTGCATGGGTTTGTGCGATTGTCGAACGGGTACCTCGTTCAAGGATCACAGTGATCCCGAACGGCGTCGAGGTCCCAGAGCCGATCTCAGGCCAGCAGACGATGCGCGAAACACTAGGCGTTTCGCATGACACAGTTCTCCTTGGTTACGTAGCAAACTACAGGCCGATCAAGGGACACGAGGTTCTGCTCAAGAGCTTTCGCCGTGTGCGAGAGCGGATTCCCAATGCGCATCTGGTGTGCTGCGGCGACGATGAAGATGGTCTGCGGAACCGGCTGCAGTGCCTGGCAGAGAAGCTACGTATTGCTCATTGCGTCACGCTGCTTGACTGTCTCTCCGATGTGAGTTCACTCTATCGAGCCTTGGACGTTTATGTTCATCCCTCGCAATCGGAAGGGATGTCAAACGCGATTGTAGAGGCCATGGCCCACGGTTTGCCGGTTGTGGCAACCTCGGTGGGCGGTACACCGGAAATCGTGCTGGATGGAACCACCGGTATGCTGGTCGGGCCGGGAGAAGAAACAGCATTGACAAAAACTTTGATTAACGTTCTACAGGACGCGCCGGCGCGGCAGCGATTCGGGTGGCAGGGCCGCGAGCGCGTCAAGCGGCACTTTGCATTTGAAACGATGTTGAACGGCTATTCGGAATTCTATGAACAGACGTTTTCCGAAGATCCTGGGCGGCGCGCTGCGCCCGAGCATGTGGATGCCATATCCACGCTGGCATAAAGCTAATGTCCGAATCGTTCGCTGCTGACACGACTGTATTCGTGACCACCATTGGCGACGAAGCGAACTTCACAGATTGCCTCGAGCATTTGCGCGAGCAATCCGTACGTTGCCCGATTGAAATCATCGACCACGTAGCACCCATATCCGCGGCCCTTCAGGAAATGCACCGCCGTTGCCACACCGAGAACTATATTCAGGTCGATGAGGATATGCTCCTTTTCCCGACTGCGATCGAGACATTACGGTCGCGAATGCAGCGCGCGGATCGAAATGTAGCGATGATCTGCGCAGCGCTTTGGGATTGCGACGCAGAGCGGCCAATCTACGGAGTAAAGATTTACAGACACTCGATTGTCAGGAACTTCCCGTATGAGAATACGATGAGTTGTGAGAAAACGCAGCTCGCGCAAATAAGACACGCGGGCTATTCGGTAGATTTATTGCCGCTCGAACATCGTAATGAGTGCCTGGGTGAGCACGGCAAGCACTACACTCCCGAAACCATCTTCAAACGATGGCAGCGTTGTTTTCAGAAGCATCGGTTGTACGGAAACATGGAATGGATTGAGCCGTACGCACAATCATTGCTCGAGCGCTATATCGAGACGCGCGCCCCTTTGCATTTGTATGCGTTTCTGGGGGCAGTCGCCGGGATTACGGGAGATTTGCCTCCCAATAGCGAGGCCGACTGGAGAGAAAGCAACACCGCGCTGGATCTGGCACGAAGATTTTTCCCTTCAAAGGCGGAGAAGGAATGAAGATCGGGAACGTAAGATTCGGGGATCGGGCAGATTTCAGCCGCTTAGGGTTTCCGCGCCGCGAAATCTTCTCTCATCGCGTAATTGCAATCCCCAAACAGTATCCGGACTCCTGCGTGTTGCTCGAGCGTAGGGGAGTCACTTCGTCTGAAATAGCGTCCGGTAAGTTCTATCAGCTTAATCTCTACGCGCAAGAGTTAGGCAACTTACCTGAAGAGTTGTTCACGAATCCAGAGGTAAACTGGCACGGGCAGCAGCTGGGCCAAAAAGGCCTGATCGGCGCGGCGAGCTTATTCGTTCGGAACTCTGCTGTCATCGTAATCATTCTCCAATCCGATGTGTGCCACCAATTGTTTCGGCACGCTGACCTGAGAAGGTCGTGCAAAAGCCAAGTCCAAGACCGGTTCGGCCGCTGGTACGCACTCCTGGTCAACGCGGTTCTCGAGTTTTGTTTATTGCACCACGCGAGAGTTGCGTACTTTCCGACTGCAAAGGAAGTCATGGCTGGTACACGCAAACAGATGTCGGGCGACCTGTTTACCCGAATCTACGACTATGCAGGAACTCGATACGTTTGCTCGAAGGTGTTGCGGAACACGGCAGAATACTGGGAAGTGCCCGTTTCGCCCAATGCCGATTCAATTGTGCGGTTAAGGGACGCTGGAAACGCGTCGCCCCGTGAAGATACAACCAAACGAATCGCTATTTTCCATGACATAGAAGAAGACGTCGATACGCCTGTGTCGAAACTTGAATGCAAGGAAAACCTTGCTGCCATGCTGGAGATTGAGAAACGGCTTGGAGTAACCGGTACTTACGACGTCTTAGGTACTTTGTTGAACTCGAAACGGGAGGAGATTTCGCTCTCGAACCCGGCACATTCGATCGCGTTTCATTCCTACGATCACGACGTCGCCAGCACAAATCAGCTTGAACGCTGCCGCACGGTCGATCTGCAGATTAAAGGATATCGACCGCCGCGGTCGGTTGTAACCGAAGAGTTATCCGATTCGAATCTGGCGTACCTGAATTTTGAGTGGCTCGCGAGCTCTGTTCGGAGTCTGGGGTTTTCGAACTGCCGTTTGGAGAACGGGATTGTCAAAATTCCCAT
>JAFAQG010000207.1 GCA_019246575.1 Acidobacteriaceae bacterium | reverse complement strand
GGCGCGATGATGGCGGGGGCACTCCCCGCGACAACTGTGTTCGGTGTCATGTGTATCATCCTTCGCGAATCACGCGGAGCGATCCTCGCACACCGCCAATCCGCTCGCGCTTAGCGATTCGCTCCGGACAGCACCGGAGAAGCGGGGTTCTTTCAGGTGTGGTTGAGCCCGATTGCGGCTCCAGGCGCGCCAGCCGCCGTTTCGGCGGTCGATCGCGGAAATGAGAAGGGCTTCGGCGTTTCGAATACGCCTCGCCATGGATGCGTTCATGTCAGTTCTCCTTTGGGGTGTAAACAAACAAAAAAGCCGCCATCACTGCCGGCTCCTTATCGGTGGCAAATATTCTCGGGTTTTCCGGCCTGATCGATGCCGGTGTCGATCAGGAGACCCGAGGATATTGAGCAAACCAGCGGATTCCAGCGCAGGGGCGAGTGTTCTCGGTTTTTGTGGAAAACAGGTCGCGCACGCCGACGGTCAAAAGCGCATCCTCGGGCCTTTGTGATGGCCGGCACTGCTGTCGCCCGAGCTCGTACGCGTTATCCGTGTCTCACTTTCCCAGGTTGCCCAGGATCCGACGGCCGCGTGACACACCAACTCCTTGAGACGACTTTCCTTTTCGGCGATAGTTCGTTGCGAAACACCGAACCCGTTCAGTCGTCCGGCGCGCGTGTGAAGATCACCGAGGCCGCAATGCGACCGACCGTGTCCCGCGTCGTAGGCGGGAGGGGGTGCGAAGAGATCAGTAGTTCTCGGCGTTCGAACGATGACGATTCGACTCTAATACCAGAGATGTGCAAAATGCGCCGTAACGTGTTGCCCCGCGCGGTTTCAAATGGGACGTAGAGCGTTCTGATAATTCACGTAGAAGGGAGAAAATTTCCGTGAATCAACAATCAAAAACGATGAAGGCGGTAGTGATCGACGAGTTCGGGGGGATCGAAAAGATGAAGGTGCGGGACTTGCCCATTCCCCAGGTGGACCCCGACGAGATTTTGGTTCACGTCGAAACGGCGGGCGTGGGCGTGTGGGATCCGTTTGAGCGTGAAGGCGGATTCGCCAGAGAGTTCGGTGTCAAACCGCCGTTCCCTTATGTATTGGGTTCCGACGGCGCGGGCACCGTGGAATCGGTAGGGAAGGAGGTACACGGACTGAAAAAAGGAGACCGCGTCTACGGCATTAATTTGATGAATCCCAAGGGCGGCTTTTATGCGCAGTACGCGACGCTCAAAGCGGAGCACGCCGCCGCCGTACCTGAGAAGCTTTCGATTCAGCAGGCGGGCGTGATGGCGGTCGACGCCGTCACGGCGCTTCAAGGATTGGAGGATACGCTTCATCTAAAATCGGGCGAGACGGTCATGATCTTTGGCGCGAGCGGTGGGATCGGCCATATGGCGATTCAGTTGGCTAAACGAATGGGCGCAAAAGTCCTGGCGGTAGCCTCCGGCGAAGACGGGATGCAGCTGACCAAAAAACTGGGTGCCGATGCCGCCGGTCGACGGGCATAAGGACGATATCCTCGCGGCGGCTCGCGCGTTCGCTCCCCAAGGCGTGGATGCGGCTCTCGTAACGGCGGGCGGTCCCGAGGTGGACAAAGCGCTGACGGCCTTACGTGAGGGTGGCCGCGTAGCGTTTCCGAACGGCGTCAACCCCGCGCCGAAAGCTCCCAACAATGTAAAAGCGCAAAGCTACAACGGACAACCCAATCGTCAGGTCTTTGAAAAGCTCAATCGTTTGATCGATGCCGGCCCATTTGAAGTCCACATCGCGCGGACGTTTACGCTTGAGCGGGCCGCCGACGCTCAGCGCAGCCTCAACGAGCACTATCTCGGCAAACTCGCGCTTCAGCCAAGCGCGTGAGGCAACACGTCGTCGCATCGAATGCTACGCCGCGCTTCTTTCTCCATGGGAGTGGGCCGATGGCGCCTAGCCCCCTAGCAGGTTCCGTATCGTTTTACTTTCCGGTGAAGCAAGCAGTCTCCGGAACACGGTGCACGGCGATTCGAAGCAGCAGGCGCTCGTCGTGTAATGGTGCCTCGCTGAGAATCTCAAGTGCCCAGCGGGAGAGCCTTTCGGTCTAGCGCCCTTTGTCGCGCTTGCACGGAGCGAAGATAAGCGGTCAGCAATCGTCCCGCAGCGACCATGTTCGAATAGGGCGGGATCGGCGGCCAAGCCCGATGAGTAGATGAATATCTCGCTGCCGGTCGATTTCCGCCCAGCGGATCAGATAACAGGATGTTCGCCGGCGGTCCAATTGAAGAGTAGCCCGTCATACGACCGCGGCCCGGAAACCATGTCGATACGGCGGCCGCGACCTTCCCGTTTTTCCCGATAACGCGTATGCCGGACGTGATCGGAAGCCAGCGCCATTATTGTTTACGGATAGCCGATGATCGACTCGCGATTCTGGAGCGGGAAGCGTATTTCTCCGTGCAACGGGCGCACAGTTTCGCGCCGCTCAATGCCATTCCCTCAAGTCGCTCGATCAGGTTCCCGCACGTACTCCTCGTCGGCTTCGTACCGCAACTCGTATTCCGGTTCGACATCCAGCGGTAATTCCGCGAGCAGCGGACGCGGATAATTCGGCACGCGCACACCGTCACCCGCGAGCAGGCGCAAACCCGCCAGCACGGTTGCCGCTTCCCGGCGATTCAAGACTACCGACATTTCCTCACCTCGCTTTCATTTCCCGGTCCGGACGAGTCACATCGCCAAAAACACGGCGGGACACAGACGGCATTGCCGGCTGTGTCCCGCTTCGTGGCTCCGTAAACCCGAATATCCACGTCGCCGAATCGATTATGATGCGGCCCAACTCAATAGAGCCCGTCAGATAACGTTTTACTGCCGGGCTATACCGCTGCACTTTCTCAGAAACGCTAATAATACGCTAATCTAGTCAGCAAAGAGGACCTGCATTATCAAAAACTTACAGGCTGCTTGGAAGGTCTCTGGAACACGCTGGGAACGGCCCGGGAACGTTTCGTCCGCGTGTAACTTGCAATGCGCGCTCTATTTTTTCTAGTTGAGTTTTCGCAGCTTATTTCCCGCCTGTAGCTCGACAGTCGTGCGGACCAATTCGTCCGAGCTCCTCGCGCAATGTTGTACTCAACAGGCCGAACTGCGTTCGCGCATCAAGTGGATCGGCAACGAACTGATCCATCATCGCAACGAGAACCTTCGTCTGCGATGACGAGAACACGTCGGAGATCCTTTTAAAGATTTCCCTGTTGGAGCACAAATACACTACCGCTTGAGCTCGATGCTCCTCTGCCAATATTTGGGCAATGTCATGATAGCGTTCCGTGGTTTTCAGCGATCTCTCGTATTCGAGGCCAATCTCGTAAATTTCTCCATGAACC
>JAFAQG010000895.1 GCA_019246575.1 Acidobacteriaceae bacterium | reverse complement strand
GAATGTTCCAAGTTCCTGGATCTGATCCGCAACGCAGATCTGGAATCCACTCTGGGCGTAAGTGGACTTCGTACCCTGTTCGCACCCACGAACGACGCGATCGTGAACGCATCGCCTGAAGAACCCGAGCCGCTCGTGAATAAGCATCTGGCGCAGGGCGCAATCGAGACGTTCGATCTGCGTCGCATGGAGGCAGTCAAGAACTTTGCAGGAGACAAACTCCGCGTCGAGGTTCGGGGTGGAACATTTCGCATTGGCTCGGCCAATATCGTCAGATCCGATATCCCCTGTACGAACGGCGTCATTCATGTTGTGGATGCGTTGGTTTCGTGATCTTCAATAACCTCCGTTGCCGGTCGTGACGACCGCGAGCCCAGGCGCGTACTTCTGAGCAGTCGCTCGAGCTTCGATCCGGAAATGATCATGGTCTCATTGCGCTCCGGACCGATCGATACCGAACCGATTTCAACTTCGGTTCGTTCTTCGATGAAACGGAGATAATTCTGCGCACGCTTCGGCAGCTCGCTGAGGCTTGTTGCATTCCGCGTCGATGTCTTCCACCCGGGCAGGCGCTCGAACAATGGCTTGATCGCCTCCATTCGCCGCGTGCTCGCCGGCATATGCGTAATCACTTTGCGATCGACCTCATACGCCACGCACACGGGAATCTCTTCGAAATCGTCCAGCACGTCGAGCTTCGTGATAATGAGGCTGTCAAACCCGTTCACTTCCGCCGTATATCGGAGCAACGGCACGTCAAACCATCCGCACCGGCGGGGTCTGCCAGTAACGGACCCGTATTCGTTCCCTGCCTGCCGCATCTTCTCGCCCATTTCGGTGCGATCTTCGGAGGGAAACGGCCCTGCTCCCACGCGTGTGATATACGCTTTCGAAACGCCTATAATCCCGTCGATCTTGTTCGGCGGTACCCCCGTGCCGGTGCATGCCCCGCCAGCCGCCGCACTGGAGCTTGTAACGAATGGATAAGTGCCGAAATCGATGTCGAGCATCGTTCCCTGCGCACCCTCGAAAAGGACGCTTTTGCCCTCCCGAATCATCGCGTTCAGCAGATGCGACGTTTCGCCGGCTATCGGCCGGATCTGTTGTGCGTACCGTTCATATTTGTGCAGAATCTCCTCGAAATCGACCCGGTCTTCGAGCTTAAACGCGTGCGCAATGACTTCCTTATCTTCCGCCAGTGATCGGTACATCTGGGGAAAATCGATATCGACGAAATCGGCGACGCGAATGCCACGCCGCGCGATCTTGTCCTCATAACAAGGGCCGATGCCTCGTGAGGTAGTGCCAATCGCTGTCCGGTTATCCCGTCCCTCTGAAATCTTTTCGAGTGTGCGGTGAAAGGGAAAAATGATGTGAGCCCGGTTGCTGATTCTTAGCTGCGATTTGACATCGATTCCCGCAGCTTCCAACATCGAAATCTCTTCGAGAAGCGCCGCCGGGTCAATCACAACTCCGTTTCCAATCACCGCCTGAACGCCGGGCCGGAGGATCCCGCTCGGGATAAGCTTCAGAACGAACTTTTGGTTGCCTATGAAGACTGTGTGACCGGCGTTGTGTCCTCCCTGGTAACGCGCAACGGCATCGAACTTCTCCGAGAGTAGATCGACAATCTTGCCCTTTCCTTCGTCGCCCCATTGCGCTCCGAGGACTATCAGGTTGCTCATGAATTTCGCCAGACTGAACCAGCACCTGTCTGCCCTTCAGCCCAAACCTGACGATTGTAGCGCAGTATGCGAAGTCACTTAAGAATCACGAACTTGAGCGGGCGAGGTCTGGTCCTGCACGCGTTGGGGCCTATGTTACGCTTGGCTGAATGCAGCTATGCGGCGTCTATCAGGCGCTCGGCGAGGATGTGTTCCGCGAGCTCGTGCGCGGTGTTTCGATCGGCAAACTAAAGACTTACCAGGTTTACGAGCGCTTCAAGTTGAGAGCCCGATTGAACAAGTTGAACTCCGAGTCTCTGCGCAAGGCAGAGCCGAGGCTATGGGCACGTCTCGTTGGCGGCGAAGAGGACTTCGCAAACGACCTTTCCCAGGTATTCCTGCTCTCTCACCTCGACATGATCGTCGAGGTGCTGAACTTTCTAGGGATTCCGAATGAGAATGGCTTCTTCGACAAAGATCTCAAGCCCGAGCAGTATCTGACCCAAGGGTGGCAGGACCGTGTATTTGCTAACTTCTCCGGCAAATACAACCGCGACATTCTGCTGTTCTATATCAACCATCTCGACTGGGAATTAAACAAGACCGATAAGATCTATTTTCCGACGGCTCAACATGCCTGACCTGCTCGAAGAACACGGAGCAAAGCTGCGGTAGCTCTTCATGTTGGACACACAACTCGAAGAATTGAGACGATCGACTCTTGCTGCTTTTGCCTCGGCACTCTCGGTCGAGGACCTTGAAAAGGCGCGCATCGAGGCGCTGGGACGCAAAGGAACTCTCGCGCAGATCAGTAAGGAATTCGGCAAGCTTCAGCCGGAGGCGCGCGCATCGCTCGGCAAGACGCTGAACTCCGTAAAGCAGGATCTTGAAACCGAATACGAACAGAAAAAGCGTGCCTTCGAGGAGGCGGAAATCGATGAGCGCCTCGCGCGAGAGTGGATCGACGTAACTCTCCCCGCGCCTGGTGTCCGGCCTGGAAGCCTGCACCCCGTCACGCAACTTCAGAACGAAATTGAAGACCTCTTCACCTCGTTGGGATTCGCGATTCTGGACGGACCCGAGGTGGAAACGGAAGAGCATAACTTCGATGCCCTGAATATCCCGCCGGCTCATCCCGCGCGCGACATGCAAGACACCTTCTGGCTTTCAAACGGGCATCTGCTGCGCACCCACACTTCTGCGGTACAGGTGCGCGGCATGCGCAGACTCGGACCTCCGCTGCGCATGATTGCGCCCGGCCGCGCGTTTCGAAACGAAGAAGTGGACGCTTCGCACGAGCATACGTTTTATCAGCTTGAAGGCATGATGGTGGACCGCGAGGTCTCGGTCGCGAATCTCATCTACTTTATGAAAACGCTGCTGAATTCCATCTTTAAACGTGACGTCACCGTCCGCCTTCGCCCCGGTTACTTCCCCTTCGTCGAGCCGGGCTTCGAGCTGGATATTCATTGCCTCATTTGCGATGGCGTCGGTTGTCCCGTGTGTAAGCAAAGCGGCTGGGTCGAGCTTCTGCCCTGTGGCCTCGTCCATCCGAATGTGCTGCGGATGAGCAGTATCGATCCGGAGGAATGGGGCGGGTTTGCTTTCGGGCTCGGGCTCACGCGCCTTGCGATGATGCGATACGGGATCGACGATATCCGCCAGCTTCAGGGCGGCGATCTGCGGTTTCTGAACCAGTTTTGAGTCGCCGGACAGACCGCAAAGGAATCCGAAATTGAAGTTCTCATACCGGTGGCTGTGCGAGCTTGTTCCGGGCCTCGATACCGTGCCCGCGGAGCTCGAACGCATCATCACGATGAAAACGGCCGAGTGCGAAGGCATCGAGGCGTTCCGTCCAGCAAATCCCGAGGTTGCGCCGGATTGGATCATCGAAATCGACAACAAGAGCCTGACACACCGTCCCGACCTCTGGGGACACATGGGTATGGCTCGCGAAGTCGCCGCAATTACACATCGCACTCTCCAGGATCCGGTTTGCACCCAACTGCTGCCGCGCTCGGAGCCGGTGGTCGAAGTTCGCATCGAAGATTTTTCGCTATGTCCCCGGTACAGTGCTTTGCTCGTTGAAGGCATTGAAGTGCAGCCATCTGCGCCATGGTTGCAAGCGCGCCTCGAGAGCATCGGCCTCAACCCGATCAATAACATCGTCGATATCACGAACTACGTTCTCGCCGAGTTGCCGCAGCCCATGCACGCCTTCGATGCGGAGAAGCTGGACGGCCCAGCTATCCACGTTCGAACGGCGCATTCAGGCGAGCAACTTGCCGCGCTGAATGGGGAGACTTATGACCTCGATCGCGCGGATCTTGTGATAGCGGACGCATCCGGTCCCGTCGCCGTGGCAGGTGTAATTGGCGGAGCCGATACCGCCATCTCCGAAACCACGGCGCGAGTCATTCTCGAGAGCGCAAATTTCCAGGCTACAAGCGTGCGCCTGACCTCCGCACGCCACAAGCTCCGGACGGACGCTTCGATGCGCTTCGAAAAATCTCTCGATCCGGAAAATACTGTCCGTGGACTTGCGAGGGCACTAGCGCTGATGAAACAGATTTGTCCGGGAATACGTGTACTTGGTGGCGTCAGCGACTCCCGGTCATCACTGCCGCAACCAAAGCCGATCTCGCTTCCGCTGGCATTCGTCAGCTGCAAACTGGGAAAACACGTAACTCGGCCGCACGTGACCGAAATCCTGGAGGCACTTGGATTCGGCGTCAGCGAGACCGGACAGGGCATGTTGACCGTCACCGTGCCGACCTGGCGCGCAACGAAGGATATCTCGTTGAAGGACGATCTGGTGGAAGAGATCGGCCGAATCATCGGCTATGACCAGATCACGCCTGCGGCACCGTTGATCGCCTCCACCGTGCCGCCGGACAATCCGATGCGCGGCTATCTTCGGCAGATCCGGTCGCAAATCGCGTCACAAGGGTTCACGGAGGTTTATAACTACTCGTTCGTGAACGAAACAGATGTAAAGCGGTTCTCGCTGAACATCGACGAGCATGTCGCCGTCCGAAATCCGATCGCGTCCGAGCTCACGCATCTGCGCCGCAGTCTCTTGCCAGGGCTTTTCAACAGCATTGTTGTCAATGTCCGCAATTTTCAGGAGTTCCGACTTTTCGAAATCGGTAGCGAAATTCATCCCCGCGCCGGGGGGGAGCTGCCGCGCGAAATTGCCCATCTTGCGGCCGTGCTGTACAACGCGCATGGTGACGAACAGGACTTCTTCGAACTGAAGCGCGTTGTTGAGTGCCTGTTCCCTGACGCCCGGCTGACACCTGCGCCCGCAAAGGCCTATGAACATCCCACTCGCACGGCCGAGATCGCGTGGTCCGGTGTCACAATCGGCCGCATCTTCGAACTACACCCGTCGTTGTTGCACGGCGTCGGTATCGAAGGACGCGCGGTTCTCTTCGACGTCGACTTGGAAGCTGCCGCAGCCGGCGCCGCGAGTCGCATCAAGCAATACAGGCCGGTTCGCAGATATCCGACCAGCGGCTTCGATCTGTCGATAGTTACTGGGATGCGCGTCCCGGTAGCACGCATCGAGGACGATCTCAGAAAGCTTGCCGGAGAAGGTCTTGCCGAAATCCACTTTGTTCGGCAGTATGCCGGTCCTCCTCTCGATGCGGGACAGAAAAGCGTTTCGTATCACATTGAAGTGGGCGCTTTCGATCACACGCTGACAGCTGACGAGGTCGCAGCTATCCGCGGCCGCATTATCGACGGAATGCGGCAGCTCGGCTATGATCTGCGTGTGTGAGTAAAACTGCCTTTAGTGCTCACGCATGGCCTGAATCAGTGCTTCCATGTGATCCAGGTATCGTTCGAATGCCTTGCGGCCTTCGGCCGTGAGGCGGTATTCGGTCTTCGGCATCCGCCCTTCGAAACTCTTCGTGCACTCGACGTATTCGGCTTGCTCGAGCCTTCGGGCATGCACGCTGAGATTACCGTCGGTCGTCTGCAATAGTTTCTTCAATTCATTGAAGCTCAAAGATTCATTTACAGCGAGAGCGCTGACGATGCCCAGCCGCATGCGTTCGTGAATGATGCGATCCAGGTTCGGGAGTGCGGTCTCTAACGTTTCCTGCTCGCCATTCGTCTTCACGTGCTTCAGGGTGCCCGGCTTTGGAGCAGCCGGTTCGACAGCGCGCGCGCTTGCTGATCTACCCACCGTGCCTCCTCGCGATGACAATTCCGAAAACCAGATGGGTTGCGCCAAAGCCCGCCATGAGGAAGATGTCGCTCCAGCTCTCCGGCGCAACGAGGGATCCCATTCCAAGAAGCATAAAGCAAATTCCCATGACTGGCACAATGCGCACCGAGAAAGCTCCGCCCGTAACGACTGCGGCGCCATAAAGCAGCAGCCAGAGACCCGGCACAATGGCGAGACTGCCAGAGTGATACAGCGCAAGGGTCAGAAGCGCCCCGGCAACTAGGGGCGGAACAAAGCTTAACACAGCCCGTCTTGCTGCCCTGAATTGCAGAGGCAATGACAGCCGCTTGAGTTTCGAATGCATGGCCCAGGAAGCGACGGCGAGCGCGACGAGCGCCTCGGCCAACCAGATTCGGAATTCGATTTCGAGCGGGCGCCCGTAAGAAAGCACTCCCGCAACGAGGGCGGACAGTCCGACCGCCACACCGCCCCATCCCGGCACCGCGGTGAAGGAAGCGGCGCGCTCCATCGTATCTCGAATGAAGCGCAGATTATCGGCCGCGTGCCGGTTTATCGAAACCGGATCACTCACCCGTTGAGCGCGTTGCGCTAACGCCATAATCTTTACTACAGCACAGTATGTCGGATCTGGGACAATACCGAAAAACGCTCATTCGTCTCAGAATGAGCCTTTTCTGGTCGTTGAACATCGAATAGCCTGATGAGAATCGTGCATCCGAAGCCGGCCGAGCCGCCTCAGAGTTGGCGCGAACGGCTGCAGGCACTCCGGAACGTTCCGCCGCTGTTGCGGATGGTCTGGGACACCAGTCCCATGCTAAGCGTGTGTACACTCGTTCTCCGTGCGCTCGCATCGCTGTTTCCCATTGCGACGCTTTGGGTGTCGAAGCTCATCCTTGATCTCGTTGTCCGGACGCTCCGGCATCAGCCGGCCGATCGCAGCCTGATCTGGAAACTGCTAGCGCTCGAGTTTTTGCTCGCGATCGGCTCGGATACGATCGGCCGCTTCATTACTCTTGTGGACAGTCTGCTGGGCGATCGCTTTACCAATCACGTCAGCATCCGGTTAATGCAGCATGCGACCTCGCTCGATTTGGTTTCGTTCGAAGACCCAGTTTTCTACGACAAAATGGAGCGCGTGCGACGACAAACCACGGCCCGGCTTGGCATGCTCGCGAGTTTGGCGGGCATGGGGCAGCAGCTGCTTACGTTGATCTCGCTTCTTTCAGCGGTGATCTTTTACTATCCGTGGCTTCTCGTGCTGCTGCTTGCCGCCATGATTCCTGTGTTTCTAGGGGAAACACGGTTCGCCATGCTCAACTATTCGATCCTTTTCCGGTACACGCCGGAGCGGCGAGAACTGGACTACTTACGGTACTTGGGCGCCAGTAATGAGAGCGCGAAAGAGGTGAAGATATTCGGGCTCGGGGATTACCTCAGCGACCGTTCGCGTAGGCTTTTCGAGCGGTTCTACACGGAGAACAAACGTCTGGCAATTCGCCGCGCCGTTCACGGCACCGTCATCAACGTCGTCCCGACCGGTGCATATTATGGCGCTTATGCCCTGATTGTTGTTCGGGCACTGGCCGGCGCATTAACAGTAGGGGATCTGACGCTCATGGTAGGAGCGTTTTCCCGGGCGCGCAATATCATGGAAGGCCTCGTTTCCGGGCTGGTAGGTGTCTCCGAACAGGCCTTGTTCATTAAGGACCTGTTCGATTTCTTCGAAACGACTCCCGCGATTACGTCGCCGCCCAATGCGA
>JAFAQG010001001.1 GCA_019246575.1 Acidobacteriaceae bacterium | reverse complement strand
TTCGCTTCCGAGGAAACGAGCTGATTCTGTTCCAGGTGCTCGATTCGCAGGAGCTGCAGCCGCGGTTTGGCGAGCCGGTTCTGCTGGTCGACATGGAAACCGACGATGCGCTCGAGGTATCGCCCGATTATGCCCGCCACGAGTATTCGCCGAAGATCCAGGCGCATTTGGATGAGCTGAGGTCGAAAGCTCAGGCGGCGGGCATGGAATATTTTCTTTTGCGCACCGACCGGTCGCTCGATGCCGGATTACGCGAATACTTCAGCGTTCGCGAGCGGAGGCCATAGGTGGGTTTTCTTTCGCCGTGGTTTCTCGCCGGAATCGCCGCCGTGGGTCTGCCGCTGTGGCTGCATCTGTTGCGGCAGTTCAAGCGCACACCGCGTCCGTTCAGCTCGCTCATGTTCTTCGAGCGGAGGATTCAGAGCTCGACGAAGCATCGCCGCCTCCGCTATCTAGCGCTGCTCGCGTTACGTATGGCGGTTTTGATTCTGCTGGCCTTGGCTTTTGCGAACCCGTTTCTCAATCGGACGGCTCTGGCCGTGAAGCGCCGTACATTGACGGTGATTGCCGTCGATCGGTCGTTCAGCATGAGATACAGAAATCACATGCAGGAAGCAATCGCGAAGGCTCATCAACTTGTCAACCGATTACCGGGCCGCTCCTTTGCGGAGGTGATCGCGGTCGGCTCTCGCGTCGAAGCTCTTACTCGCCCTGAAACGGACAAGAGCGTTCTCAATGCAGCGATCGATTCCATTCAGGCGACCGACGACGTGAGCTCGTACGGAGAGTTCACGCGAGCCTTGCGTGTAACGGAGCAAACCATCGGCATGAGAGTGAGTGCGCATTTCATTAGTGATATGCAGCAGACGTCGATGCCGTCGAACTTCAACGATTTGCGGCTAAATCCCCAGACAGCGCTCGAGCTCTACAACGTCGCAAACCCAGCTGCTCCGAATTCGGCTGTCGTGTCGGTCAATGCACCCGCGCACGTTTACGATCCGGCTCAGACCCGTGTGACAGCAACCTTAGCAGCGTGGCATACGCCGGCGGGCCAGCGCAAAGTGTCGCTCGTGCTTGATGGGAAGGTGGTTGGGTCAAAACAGGTCACAGTTTCCGATTGTGGACCGCTTCAAGTGGAATTTTTCGGCTTCGACGTTCCGTACGGAGCGCATCGCGGCGAGATTCGCATCGAGCCTCACGACTCGCTTCCAAATGACGATTCGTACCGGTTCTCAATAGAGCGCTCGGACATGCGTAAAGTTCTGTTTCTCTACGCGGGCGCGCGATCGCGGGACGCGTTCTATTACAAAGCTGCGATGGAATCGTCGAAAGCCAGCGGGTTGACGGTACAGCCGGCGCCGATCGGGCAAGCGTCGAACGAGGATTTCACGAAGTTTGCTTTCGTTGTGCTGAACGATCCCGGCATCCTCGAAGAGGGGCTCGAGCGGGAACTGCAGAGGTATGTAAGTAAGGGCGGGTCGTTGCTGATAGCGGCCGGCCCTCAGACAGTCCGAAAAGGCAGCGTTCCGGTTACGGCCGACAAAATCGCCGCAACCAGTCAGACGCAGGGCGCGGGCTTCGTCGAGAGTACGAATCCGATTCTTGGCAGCGCGGCGCAGTTCCAAAACGTGCAGTTCGCCTATACGCCTCGCATGATGGCGAAACCGGGGGAGCGAGTAATAGCGAGATTCGCCGATGGCTCGCCATTGCTGGTCGAATGCCGCCTCGGAGAAGGCCGAGTCCTGATCTTTGCGTCGACGCTCGATAATTCCGCCAATGATTTTCCGCTGCATACGTCGTTCTTGCCCTTCGTAGCACAGACGGGAGCTTACCTGTCGGGCGCGCAAGACAATCCTTCTAGCGTTGTTGTTGGCGCACCGGTTGCGCTGCGGCACACGCGAATGCAAACGACCGCGGCGGACGTGATTGGCCCCGACGGCAAGCACGAACTGTCGCTGAGTGAGGCGGCCCGTGCCCTAAGCTATGAGCCGGCGCGCGAAGGCTTCTACGAAGTACAGGCGGCGAATGGACGGCGTGAACTGGCGGCGGTCAACGCCGACCGTCGCGAATCGGACCTGACGCAGGTGCCGGCCGAAGTGCTCGCTTTATGGCGCAATACTGGAACTACGGCGATGGACCCTGAACCCGGAAGCGCAGAGCGGCAAACGATTCCGTATAGCCTCTGGCGGTATGTGCTGCTGGTACTGCTGGCGGCAGCAATCATCGAATCCGTGTTTGCGTCTCGTTACCTGCAACAAGAAAGGCAGACGACATGACCGCTCTTCAACAGATCGATCGATACGTGCGGCGGCTCGAGATGCGTCTCCGACTGTTCGCGGCCTGCCGCGGAGCCGCTATTACAACAGCATGCGCGCTTATTGTGACAGTCGGCCTGGTCTGGATAGGCAATCGGTATAAATTCGCCGAGCACTTGATTCTGCCTTTGCGCATTCTGCTTTATGCGAGCCTTGCGTGCGCCATTACGTTTGCTCTCGCGATTCCGATCGGGCGCTTAAACCGGCGACGCATTACGAGACTCGCGGAGTCGCGGTTCAGCGATTTCAACGAACGGCTGCTGACCGTAACGGAGCGGCACGACCCGGCGGATCCGTTTACCGAACTGGTAGCCGAAGACGCATTGCGCGTCGCGCACCAGCATCAACCCGAGAAGTTGGTATCAACGCCGTGGCTGTACGGTTCTCTTGCGAGTGCAATCGTTGCGGCCGCCATTCTACTCTGGATGATAACGGCCGCGCCCGGCTACTGGGGCTACGGCGCTTCCTTGCTCTGGACTGGAAGCGCGCACGCGGCGAGCCGCCCGCTGTATGACATCGCCGTCCAGCCCGGAAACAAAACGGTCCGCCGCAAGTCCGATCAGCTTATCAGCGCTCAGCTCATCGGCTTTTCCGCCCGCGATGTGTTTCTGCATGCAAAGTACGGCGCCGCGACGAAGTGGGAGCAGATTCCGATGCAGGCGCAACGAAACGGGAATGGATACGAGTTCCTGTTCGCGGGTTTGTCGGATTCGCTCGAATACTACGTCGAGGCCGGCGATGCGCGGTCCAAGCACTTCACGTTGGGTGTAAAGGATCTGCCGGTTGTGAAACGCGTGCGGGTGGCGCTCCATTTTCCCTCCGGACTCGGGCTAAAAGACGTAATGAACGATCCGGGCGGCGACATCAGGGCGGTTGAAGGAACACAAGCCGACATTTCTGTGTTGACGGACCGGCCGCTCGATCGCGGTGTATTGATGCTCGAAAACGGGACGAAGCTCGAACTGGCGCGCGGCGATGCGGGCTGGCTTACGGCGCGGCTCGGTATTAAGAAGGATGGCTCGTATCACGTCGCTGCCATTGATAGCGGCGACACGGTGCGGATCAGCGACGATTACTTCATCGAAGCGAGAAAGGATGAGCCGCCTTCCGTCCGTATTCTGCGGCCCGGCCGCGATCCTCACGTGAGTCCGATCGAAGAGGTTCCGATCACGGTGGACGCCTCGGATGATTTCGGGATCGAATCTCTGGATTTGCACTATTCCGTGAACGGAGCCCCCGAGCAGGTCAAACCACTGCTCGCGACGAAAGGCAGCAAAGAGGCCCAGGGTACAGCGACTCTCTACTTCGAAGAGTTCAAACTCGCGCCCGGCGATCTTGTCAGCTTTTACGCGACGGCTCGCGATGCGACGCACAGCTCCCGCAGCGATATCGTTTTCGCGCAGGCCGAGCCGTTCGACTACAAATTCCGCCAATCGCAGCAAGAGGGCATGGGCGCAGGAGGCGGAGCGGGAGATCAGAGTCAGAATATCTCAGAACGGCAGAAGGAGATTATCGCGGCCACCTGGAATCAGCTGAAAGAGACCGGGCAGACGCGTGCGGCTTTAGGGGAAAACGCTCGCTTTCTCTCCGATGTCGAAGGCAAGCTTGGCGATCAGGCAAAGGCTCTCGCGGAGAGGATGGGCAGCCGGGAGCTCGTGGGTGTTAGCCAAGAGTTCGAGCAGTTCTCGAAGCTGATGACACAGGCGTCGGACGACATGGTGAAAGCCGTCGATCAGCTCAAGCCTGGCAAGTGGCAGGACGCCCTCCCACCGGAACAGAAGGCATTGCAATCACTCCTCCGCGCCGAGTCCCTGTTCCGCGATATTCAGGTGGCGTTTGGGCGGAACCCCGCAGGAGGCATGGGCGGTGCGGGCGCGCAACGCGACCTGGCTCGACTTTTCGATCTCGAGCTCGATACCTCGAAGAATCAGTATGAGACCGGTCAAGCTCCGCAGCAATCTGGCGCGGACCAGCAGAAGGAGATCAACGATGCGCTCGAGCGACTACAACAGCTCGCTAGGCGGCAGCAGGAATTAGCCGAGCAACGGCCATCGCAGCAGCAAACGTTTGAGCAGCGATGGGAAGAAGAGCAATTGAGGCGTGAGGCCGAGCAACTGCGGCAACAAATGCAGCAGTTGGCGGCGCAGAATTCGCAATCGCAACAAGGACAGCAATCGCAACAAGGGCAGCAATCGCAACAAGGACAGCAATCGCAACA
>JAFAQG010000901.1 GCA_019246575.1 Acidobacteriaceae bacterium | reverse complement strand
TCTTTCGATTTTGCCGCTTCACGCTTATCGTGAAATTTTTTGCCCTTTGCTACCGCGATTTCAACTTTTATTTTGCCGTGCTTCAAATACAGACGAGTCGCAACGATCGTCAGCCCTTTTTCGCGCGTTTCCGCCTGCAGTTTATCGATCTCGGACCGGTGCAGCAGCAGTTTTCTCTTGCGAACAGGCACGTGATTCATGATATTGCCGTGTGAATATTCGCTGATATGAGCATTCATCAGCCAAGCTTCATTGTCAGCCACCTCCGCATAGCTTTCTTTCAGTTGAATTTTTCCGGTTTTCGCCGCTTTAACTTCCGTCCCGGTAAGCACCAGGCCAGCCTCGTACCGCTCTAGCAGATGATAATTATGTCCGGCGGCGCGGTTGTCGCTCAAAATCCTGATATCGCTTTGCGGGGCCAAGGTGCTGACGTCTTTACTTTACTGAGTTCCACTGCGGCGTTTGCACGCCCCTTGCCGTGCCGACGTCTTCCTTTCGAACGAGAGGAATATATCCCAAAGGGGACACTGTACGTGGAGGGCTGCTCGCGGCCAAGACACTCCGTGCCCGCGATATCGGAAGCGTTTGCGACCATAGTCTAACATAGACTGGATAGCATCTAAAGTGCAGAGTTTGAAGAGATTAGATCGTATAGCTGCGTTGGTTCTCGCGGCCCTTTGCGTTAGCTCCCCGCTTGCGGCACGCACCAGAAAGGGCGACAAGTTTTTCAATCAGGGCGTAAGAGCCGAAGAGGCAAAAGACTACGACAGGGCTGTCGACTACTACGACCGCGCGCTGGCCACCGACTCGAAAGACGCCGGCTATCTGCTTGCGGACCAGCGAGCCCGCTCACGCTCCGCGCAATCCCACGTCGCCCAAGGAAAGAAGCTGCAGGAGCAGCAGAAAATTGACGAAGCGCTGGTCGAGTTCCAGAAGGCCTTTCTCGCCGATCCCTCCTCCCAGATCGCTCTTCAGGAGATTCGCCAAACCACGGCCATGAGTAAGGAACGCGCGAAGTTGCCGGCAGGAACACCCGTCCTTACTCCGGCAGAGCGCGCCAGACAAGATCTCGAAAACCGCATCAACTCGCTTGAAGGCCCTCCGACCCTGCGCCCCATTACTGAGTTGAGCCGCGAGCTGAAGATGAATAATCAGCCCGTCCGGTTCTTATATGAGACCGTCGGCAAGCTGGCGGGTATCAACGTGCTGTTCGATCCGACAGGACTTCAAACACCCGGTTCAAACACGTACAACATCGATCTGCACAACGTCACTCTCGAAGAGGCGCTGAACTACATCGCGCTCGAGACCCACACTTTCTGGAAGCCCATCAGCCACAACGCAATCTTCGTCACCCAGGAGAGCACACCGAAGCGCCAGGAATATCAGGACGAAGTGGTGAAAGTGTTCTACATACAGAATGCGACCACGCCCCAGGAGTTCACCGAGATCTTCAATGCCGTCCGCACGGGCTCGAAGCTGCCCCAAGGGCTGGTTCAAGTTGCAAGCCAGAACGCCATCATTGCTCGGGGCAGCACGGACACGATCGCTCTCATCGAGAAATTGATCCACGACATCGATAAACCGAAGGCGGAAGTCATGGTGGACGTAATCGTTATGGAAGTGTTTAAGAGCACCGTCCGGACATTAGGTGCTTCCGTCCTGGGACAAGGCGGGCTCAGTGTTCCCGTGAATTGGAATCCCCGCAACTATGTTCAGGTAAACAATGGCAACAATTCCGGGACGACGAATACCGGCGTAGGCAATACGGGCAACCCGACTGGCACAGAGACCGGCACGACAGGTGTAACGACAGGCGGCACCACCACGACGACTGGTTCGACCACGACAGCGACGAATACCGGATACGCAACCATCGCCAGTCTGGGGCATGTGTCCTCGGCAGACTTTGCGATCAAGCTGCCGAGCGCGCTGGTTCAAGCGCTGTTATCAAATACCTCGACGCGCATTCTGCAGCGGCCGCAACTCCGGGCATGGGACGGAGGCAAGGCGTCGCTGAAGATCGGTCAGAAGATCCCGTACGTCTCCGGGTCCTTGAACTCGGCAGTTGCGACTCCCGGCGCCATTCCCTACGCGACGACGCAGTTTCAACAGGTAGATGTCGGCGTCAACATCGATCTCCAACCGCGCGTGAATGGGCCGGAAGATGTGTCCATGCACATTAAGGTCGAGCTGTCGAACGAAAACGGCAGCGTCAATATCGCGGGGATTTCGGAACCCATCATTACGCAACGGCTGAACGAAGCCGATATCCGCATGAAGGATGGCGAAGCCAGTTTGCTCGGCGGACTCTCTGACCTGGAGGACAACAACACTCTCTCTGGCTTCCCTGGCCTGACAAATATCCCCGCGCTCGGGTATCTGTTCGGGTCGAAAACAAAAAACAAGTCCGATGATGAAATCCTCATCGCTCTGATACCGCACATCGTGCGAGCGCCCGATCTCACCGCACTTGGCCAGCCAGGCGTTCTGGCTGGCACCGAACAGGTCACACGCGTAGAAAGGAAGCGCGACGGTGCTGCCGCTCCGACTTCGTCGAGTTCGAGTGCGGTTGAACCGACTACCGCGCCCGAAGCGCCCGCACCGCCGTACACACCGACGCCCAATCCGCCGACCACGCCCGCTCCTGTTGCGAACCCCTATACCGGACCGCCCGGGCAACCGAATCCGGCTGCAGCTCCCGGGCCGAACCCGCGCACGACTGCTCCGCCACACTGAGGGTTTCCGCGCTTCGAACGAAAATGGAGTTTGAGGATTGCTATCGTGTCTCGGACCGCTTCGTGAGCCGCGACCGTCAGGCAGCGGTTACTTCACAGGAGCCGTGTTGACCACTCGGGATCAAGCACACGCCCTGAACCGGCGCCGCAAACGCCAGGCTGGACTCACTCTTGTCGAGCTGATCGTCGCGTTTAGTATTCTGCTGATCCTCTCGACCATGGCGGTGCCCTTGGCTCGCTACCAGGTGCGGCGCGAGCGGGAGAAAGAGCTCAGACAGGCCCTGCACGAGATGCGCAACGCTATCGATAAATACAAGGACTACTGCGACCAGGGCAAGATCCAAGCCACCGGTGTCGACAGTTACTGCTATCCGCCCAGTCTGGACGTGCTGGTAGACGGTGTGCAACTGGCGAATACGATCGCAGGCAATGGCAATACCGGAAAAATGCGGTTTCTGCGCCGCATTCCAAAGGACCCGATGACGGGCACCACGGAATGGGGCCTGCGCGCCATGCAGGATGATCCTACTTCCACCTCATGGGGCGGACAGAACGTATTCGATGTTTATACAAAGACGATGGACAAGGCAAGCGATGGTACGCCGTATTCAGAGTGGTAAGCCGGCATTGAGCGCAGAAGTTTCAAAACTGCGCAAGCTGCAAGCCGGGTTCACGTTGATTGAACTCATGGTGGTCATGGCGGTGATCTCCGTCCTGCTGGCGATCGCGCTGCCCATCTATCAGAAGTCGATTATTCGCGCCAAAGAGAGCGTCTTGCGAAATAACCTCTTCGCGCTGCGGACCATGATCGATGAGTACACGGTCGATAAGCAGCAGGCGCCGCAAAGCCTCCAGGACCTGGTCTCGGAAGGCTATCTACGGCAAATACCGCAGGATCCGATGACCGGATCCGATCAGACCTGGAGAATCATCATGGAAGATACGCCGGTCGGCAGCAGCAGCGCCCCGCCCGGCATCTTCGACGTAAAGAGCGGGTCGGACAAAACGTCGCTGGAAGGGACTCCGTATTCGGACTGGTGAGGGCGTGGTGCAAACGATATCGTAGCTTTCGTCTGCGGCTAAACCCCCGGTTAAGCCGGTTCTTCCATACCGGACAACACGATTCCCACGTCCTCCGGCTTCTTCACGATCGTGAGGCCCTCACCTCTTCATCTTCGCCACGTGCACATCGAACCCCGTCTCCGGCAGCAACGACGTCAGCACAAAGGCCTCGAAATCGTGGCCTCTCATTTCGGTATTGCGATAAACGCCGGGCTCGGTCTCGACATTCTCGTGCGTCGCGTTCAAGTGCTCGAGAAAAGTTAGCGCGGCGTCTGCGGAGGGAGGAGCTTTCGCGATCGCCGGCCCGTAATGCGGCGTAATCGCTTCCGCGGCATAAGAGCGAATCAGCTTCGGCCAGTATTTTTCGAGCAGCGACGGGCTCGCAAAGACGTCTGCCCAAATGATTTCATTGTTAACTGCAACTACAGCGCCCACGGCTTTCTCCGCGTGCAGCCGCTTCATCAACTCGTCATAGGAACGCTCGACGGGAGCTGCCATGTCGTCCAGCTTGTGTTTGACAGCCTCGTTCAGCATCGCCTTGGCGTACGACGAACTGGCCTCAATCTCGCCCGCAATCGCCGGGCTTGCCGCCGC
>JAFAQG010000137.1 GCA_019246575.1 Acidobacteriaceae bacterium | reverse complement strand
ATGGATTCGCAGCTTGAATCCAAGCGCGCGAGCGTGGGCCAATATTCTGCGTGAGGAAGGAACATCGAACACTTTCGGTTCGCAGAATATGTCGCAGTATTCAGCCAGTTCAGCAGCTCGCGGGAGCATTTGATCTATCACTAGGTCGATATAGCCGTCGCGATTGCCTCGATACTCATCCGGTATCTCATGGGCGCCCAGAAATGTCGGCACATAACCGAATCTGCGGATCACGCGAAGCATCTTCAATTCGTCTTCGAGCGACAGCCCGTAACCAGACTTCGCTTCAACTGTCGTCGTGCCGGATCGCAAGAACCAGTTCCAATAACGACGCGATGCTTCCAACAATTCATCTTCTGTAATCGCCCGCGTTTTTCGAACAGTAGAACGAATGCCTCCGCCTGCTCCCGCAATCTGCTGGTAACTTGCACCGGCGGTTCGAAGCTCATACTCCTCGACGCGCGTGCCGCCGAATACCGCGTGAGTGTGGGCGTCCACGAATCCAGGAAGCACGACCTGGTTGCAGGCATCGATCACCTGATATTCCGGAGTGAGTTGCTGCTCTATTTCGTGCGTGCCCGCCATCGCCTCGATGCGGCCATTCCGAACCAGCATTCCGCCATTCCTAATAATCGACAGCTCCTTCAGTTCTTCACGCCGGCGCGCCCGCGCCGGACCCGTGAGCGTGACGAGCTGACCGCAATTGATGACCGCGAGGCTTGCGGCATCAGATCTCGGGGTCATTTATATGCGGAGCCCCGCATTAATGGCCCATAGGAATCTTCAGGCCCTTTTGCCGCGCCACATCGACGGCTTGATCGTATCCTGCATCGACGTGCCGCATCACGCCCGTTCCTGGATCCGTTGTGAGGACGCGCTCCAGCCGCCGATCGCTTTCTGCGGATCCGTCCGCGACGACCACCATTCCCGCGTGTTCCGCGTACCCTATTCCAACGCCACCGCCGTTGTGAATGGAAACCCATGATGCTCCTGCCGCGGTGTTCACAAGTGCATTGAGAAGCGGCCAATCCGAAATCGTATCGGAACCGTCCCGCATGGCTTCGGTTTCGCGGTAAGGCGAGGCGACCGAGCCCGCGTCGAGATGGTCGCGGCCGATCACGATGGGCGCTTTGATTTCACCCGAACGAACCAGAGCATTGATCGCCAGGCCGAATGCGGCACGTTCGCCATAAGCAAGCCAGCAGATTCTCGCGGGCAAGCCTTGAAATTGAATTCGCTCTCCAGCCAGCCGAATCCAGCGGACCAGTTCTTCGTTTCCTGAGAACATCTCGAGAATCAAGCGATCAGTCCTGCGGATATCGTCTGGATCGCCCGATAGCGCCACCCAGCGAAATGGTCCCCGGCCCTCACAAAACATAGGCCGGATGTATTCGGGAACAAAACCGGGGATGTTGAAGGCATCCTTCGCGCCCGCACTCTGCGCGTGCGCCCTTATATTGTTGCCGTAATCGAATGCGACCGCTCCCGCCCGCTGCAACGCCAGCATCCCTTCAACGTGTCGCGCCATCGCATCCAGCGACCGCCGGACGTACTCTTGTGCGTCTCCTTCACGCAACAACCGCGCGGCTTCGAGAGACATGCCATTTGGCACATATCCGTTCAACGGGTCATGCGCGCTGGTCTGGTCGGTCACCATGTCGGGAACGATCTTCCGGCGCGCCAGTTCGGGTACAATATCGGCGCAGTTTCCCACCAAGCCGACCGAAATAGCGCGCCGCTGCGCTCGCGCCTCGTTCAACATTGAGAGTGCTTCATCCAAGTCGCGCGACAGATGATCACAATATCCCGTGCGGACGCGCTTGTCGATGTGTTCGGGATCCACGTCGACGCCCAGAAAGCAGGCTCCGTTCATCGTAGCTGCGAGCGGCTGCGCTCCACCCATACCGCCCATTCCGCCGGACACGATCAGTTTGCCCGTGAGATCGCCATCAAAATGTTTTCTCCCCGCTGCGGCAAATGTCTCGTAGGTGCCCTGAACAATGCCCTGGCTTCCGATGTAAATCCACGATCCAGCGGTCATTTGGCCGTACATCGTGAGTCCCAGTTTTTCGAGTCGATGAAATTCTTCCCAGTTCGACCATTTGCCTACGAGGTTCGCGTTCGCGATCAGAACGCGCGGCGCTTCGGCGTGTGTGCGAAATATGCCTACCGGCTTGCCGGATTGCACCAGCAGTGTTTCGTCGTTCTCTAGTTCGCGCAACGCACGGACCATGGCGTGAAAACACTCCCAGTTCCGCGCCGCCCGGCCCGTCCCGCCATACACCACCAAATCCGCCGGATTCTCCGCCACCTCCGGCCCGAGGTTGTTCATCAACATCCCCAGCGCCGCT
>JAFAQG010000120.1 GCA_019246575.1 Acidobacteriaceae bacterium | reverse complement strand
TTATCTATTGCTGACTGCGGTCTCGATGAAGTGGGTCTTCGATCTGCAAGAGAGCGACGTGTATTGGTGCACAGCGGACATCGGCTGGGTGACAGGACACAGCTACGTCGTTTACGGGCCGCTCGCGGCAGGCGCAACATCGGTCATCTACGAGGGTGCCCCCGATTATCCTGCTTTTGACCATTACTGTAGCATCGTCGAGAAATACGGCGTTTCGATCTTCTACACTTCGCCGACTGCCATTCGCGCACTTGTGCGGCAAGGCGATCAGTGGCCGAACGCGCACAATCTGTCGTCGCTGCGCGTGCTTGGATCGGTGGGCGAGCCGATTAACCCCGCAGCATGGGAATGGTATTACCGCGTGATCGGGAAGGAGCGCTGTCCGATTGTGGATACGTGGTGGCAAACCGAAACCGGCGGCATTATGATTTCGCCGATACCCGGTGCGCTGCCGACGAAACCCGGGTCGGCAACGTTGCCCTTGCCGGGCATCGTAGCGGATGTCGTGGACGCGAAGGGTGAGCCGGCGGGCGATAACCGCGAAGGCTATCTTATTATCCGGCAGCCCTGGCCGAGTATGATCCGCACCATTTGGGGCGATGCGAAGCGCTACAAGGAACAGTATTGGTCGCGTGTGCCGGGCGCTTATTTTACGGGCGATGCGGCGCGGCGAGACAACGACGGATATTACTGGGTGCTGGGCCGCGTGGATGACGTGATGAATGTCAGTGGACACCGGCTCAGCACGATGGAGGTGGAATCCGCGCTGGTTCATCACCCGGCGGTTGCGGAGGCGGCGGTGGTCGGCAAACCGCACGATATCACGGGGCAAGCAGTTTGCGCTTTCGTGACGCTGAAGAACGGCGATTGGAACCGCGAGGCACTCGGGAAAGAACTGCGGCAATGGGTGGCGCATGAGATTGGACCGTTTGCGCGGCCCGAGGAGATCCGGTTTACGGACGCGCTTCCCAAAACTCGCAGCGGAAAAATTATGCGGCGGCTGCTACGCGAGATCGTGACCACTCATTCCATTACGGGCGATGTGACGACGCTCGAGGATTTCAGCGTCGTCACAAAACTGCAACAGGATGAGGATTGAGCAGCAGCAAGAAGCAGGAAGCAGGAAGCCAGAAGCGGGAAGTAAGAAGGAATTTCGAAACCGGCCCGTACATTGGAAGCTTAAAACGCGAGGCGGGCTGCGAGTTGTAGCTCGCGATTTGCCACCGCAGTGCTGCTGATGACGCCGACGCCCGGGTTGCCGATCGTGGCGCCGGGCAAACCGAACTGCGGGTGGTTGAAGATATTGAACGCTTCGGCACGAATCTCGAGAGTGCTCGATTCGCGCAGCGGGAGACGGAAGACTCGGTGCAATCCGAGATCGAGGTTGTTCCGTCCCGGGCCTGTAAGCACGTTGCGGCCTTCATTCCCGAACTGATAGGAGGGCGAGGCCACAAAGCAACTCGTATCGAACCACCTCGAGATGGTCGGATTTGTAAGGTTACCGTTACAGACGCGGTTTGGATAAGATGTCGTCCCGGCATTGGCATTATCGAAGGAGAGATTGACGGTGAACGGTAATCCGCTCTGGACCTGATAAATGCCGCTGAGCTGCCAGGATCCGACCACTTGACTTAGCCAGCCATCGCTTACAAAGGCTCGACCTGGGCCGAAGGGAAGATCCCAGATGCCGCCGAGAGCAAATCGAAGCGGAACGTTGTTATCGGACGGCCCTTTTTGCACGTTGCGATTATAAGCATTCTGGACCGTATCGCCCGGCCCGCAGCTGTCACAGGCATCGAGGGCGGGGTTCTGTAGATCGAGCGCGCGGCCGTATGTGAAGCTGGCGATGAAGGACGTGCCGTGCGAAAAGCGTTTCTCGACTCGTGAGGAAAGGCCTTCGTAAGTGGTGCGGTTCCAGGGCGAGAAACTCTTGATTTGCGCGACAGTATAACGCGCCAGCGGCCGCCGCGTCGTGGGCGAGCCGGGAGCGTTTACCACCGGCTGATTGCCGTCAATTTGACCCCATAAGTGGATACCGATGTTACCCACGTAACTTGTCTCCCACGCCATATTTCCCGGCAGTTGTTTCTCGACGGTGAAGTTCCACTCCTGAACGTAAGGGGTCGTGTATCGCTCGTTCCAGCTCACAAGTGTTGTGGTCGAAGCCGGATTGAGAACGAATTGCGAAGGATTGATGGGCGCAGGACGAGGAGCGAGTGCGCCGGAGCTCAAGACGAATCCTGTAGCGGGATTGAGCTGATCGCTGGTGATAGAAACGCCGCCGTAGCCGTAGAAAGGCGGATTGTTTGTCATTCGCGAGGTCACGCCGTTCCCTTGGTCCTGCGCGTAAAAGATGCCGTAGGAGCTGCGGATGACAGTGCTCTTCAAAGCTGGGACGCGCCAGGCGAAGCCTACGCGCGGCGCCCAGTTGTTCTTGTCGAGAGTAATCAACCCACGTGGCTTTGCCGGATCTCCGGAAAGGATCAAGTGCCCGAACAGGGGATCGGAGGGATCAAGAATGAAATTCGCCATGCGGTTGTGCGTCTCTAGGAACGGAAAGAACAACTCGTAGCGCACGCCGAGATTCAGCGTGAGAGATGATGTGACTGCCCACTGGTCCTGGACATACCAGCCGCCGTAACGCCCGCGCTCGACCGCTTGCGCGACAGTTCCCGTCATTAAGCTGTTCGCATCACCCAGAATCAGGTCCGCCACCGGGCTGCCGCTTTTCGACCGATTCTGCGGATCTTGCGAGAAAACTCCCGTAAATCCCAAACTGCCCCGGCCATTCAGAGCGGAGAACGTCGACGGCCGAATGGCTTGCAGGTCCGTGCCGAATTTCAGCAGGTGTTTGCCAATCGATTTTGAGAGATTGTCTGAGAGGTCCCACACGCCGGAGCTCTTGATCAACGGTGAGTTGCCGACCACGCCTGGTTGCGCGCCGACCGTCGCAAACCCGGTGATATTGAAATTCGGAGTGCCATGCTTGATCTGCGGATCGAGTAAACCTGAGATGATCGGATTCAAAGGCGTGGTCTCGTCCTGATTGATGGTCATGCGAGTCCACGAGAAGCGAAACTCGTTGACGAAAGTTGGGGAGAAAGCTCGCGTATAGCCGAATCCAACTCCCTCGGAGTTGATGGTGCGGTCGACGGGATCTTGCGCGGGTGGCGGAAGCGGATTGTTCGCATCGATACTGAAGCGAGTGACAGAGGCGCGCGTAAAGATGCTGTCTTTTGTGGTGATCTGCGTATCTCCACGAACAACCATATTGTGATTCGCTTGCAGCTGCGGAACGTTCGACGTGTAATTATTCGCAACCCCAGAAAGATTCGGCAACGGATAGTAGTTGAGAATCTGCTGAGCAATTTGATCGAATCTCTGCGGCGGGATCACGTTTCCTGGGAATTGCGTCCGTACATAGCCGGAGCCGCGGGGGTTCGGCACGGTGGAGAGGGGATCGAAAATAGCTGTTGACCCGAAGTTTCCCTGGCGCATGGCGGGCCTAGGGACAGTGGCGAACGCGACCGATTCGCTGCGGACGTGCGTGCCTTCATACGCGCCGAAGATCCAGGCATGGTCCCTCACGATGGGGCCGCCGACGGAACCGCCATACTGGTTCTGCACAAGTAATGGCTTAACGCCGGGTTGTGCGAAGAAATCGGAAGCGTCCAGGTGGTCGTTGCGCAGGAATTCATACGCCGAGCCGTGTAACTGGTTGGTCCCGCCTTTTGTAACTGCACTAACAACCGCGCCAGCGGATGCGCCGTACTCGGCGGAGTAATTGCTGGTCTGCACCTGAAATTCGCTCAGGGCATCGAGGGGAGGGCGAAGCATGTCGCGAGCGCGATTGTCGAGGCCGCGCAGATAGTTTTCGTTGCGCGCGCCATCGAGAAGAAACGCATTCTGCAAACCGGTGTTGCCGTAAGCGGAAAAGGTCTGATCGCGGCTGCCTTGGGAGGGCACAGCACCCGCGGCGAGCCGTCCGAGATCGAGGTAATTACGGCCGTTCAACGGGAACTGAATCATTTCCCGCTGTTCGATGACCTGTCCGAGAGTTGCGGATTTCTCTTCAATGAGCGGCGTCTGTCCGGTAACATCGACCTCCTGCGGAATGCTGCCGGGCGTGAGTGTTTGCCGCAGGTTGACAACATCTCCGACACGCAGAACAATGCCGCGGCGCAGAAGCTTTTCAAATCCGGCTGCAGTCATCGAAATATCGTAATTGCCAGGTTCGAGCAACGGCGCTTCGGCAAGCCCAGCATTATTGGTAACCAATGTCCGAACGAGATTGCCGGTCTCTGAGCCGCTGATGGCGATGGTGGCATTGGGAATTACCGCTCCGGAAGGATCCTGAATGGTGACGTCAATCTCTCCGGTAGAAGTTTGGGCATTGAGGCGAGTAGAGATCGCAAGCGCGATGGTCAGAGTGAAGAAACCAGTTCTCGAGAAATTAAAAATCATACAAACAGCGCTTCCCGCGTTTCTTACTTCAATTATTAGTCACCGTTTCCCGCCAGCGATGAGCCGCGGTGGCCAGCTCGTCGACAAGCTGGGGATGCTCATGGCGAAGATTATGGCTCTCGCCGGGATCGTCTGCGAGGTTTGAAAGGAATAGTGCATCATCGCCCTGGAGCGGTTTACGGCTGGCTTCGGTCCGGCCATACTCGATGCCATCGATAACAAGCTTCCACTCGCCGCGCCGAACTGCCAGTTGTTTGCCGTTGGCCCAATATATGGAGTCATGGGGCGATCGAGCGTGTGAGCTCGCCACGGGGAGGATATCGAAACCATCGATGGTGCGATCGGCGGGGAGGGGAACACCGGCGGCCTTGCAAACGGTCGGCAGGATATCGGCGGTCATGGCAAGTTCGCGCACGATTTGATTGGCGGGAACAACGCCCGGCCAACTCATGAGAGCGGGGACGTGCATGCCGCCGTCAAAGACGCTGAACTTGAATCCGCGAAACGGCGCGTTATCGCCTGCGGTAGCCGGTTGTTGATTGAGACCGGCACGCGCCTCCGTCGTCGCTCCGTTATCACCCAGGAAGAAAATCACCGTGTTGTCGCGAATGCCTGCGCTCGCGACGGCGCGAAGAATTTCTCCCACCCCATCATCGGCAGCAGAAAGCATGGCCGCATACGTCTGCCGTTCGCGGCCGAGATGGGGGAAACGGTCGATGTACTTGCGCGGGACATGCATTGGATAATGCACCGCGTTGAACGCGCAATATAAGAAGAACGGCGAGGTGCGGTGAGCGTCGATGAACCCGACGGCCTCTTGTGTGATGCGCTCCGTAAGATAGCGGCCATCGTCGAAAATTTCATCACGATTGCGCCAGAGATCGTGATAATTCACGGTTTTGGGCTCGCCCCAATAGTAGCGATGAGAATAGTAATCCACGCAGCCGCTATGGAAACCGTAGAAATAATCGAGCCCATGTGCGTTGGGAACGGTGTCGGGAGTTGAGCCGAGATGCCACTTGCCTGTCAGTGCGGTTGCATACCCGCCAGTCTTTAACACCGAAGCAACGGTTTTTTCCTTGGACGGCAGATTGAGGCCGTTTGCGGGCATGCCGGCCCGTAGGGGATATCTACCGGTCATCAAGGCCGCGCGAGCAGGGGCGCAGACGGGCGCATTTGAATACCAGTTTGTGAATCGAACGCCGGAAGAGGCTAGCCGGTCGATGTTGGGAGTCTTGAGATCGTTCGCGCCCAAACACCCCAGATCGTGCACACCGAGATCGTCCATAAGAATTACGATGACGTTCGGGCGACGGGGCGGCCTTTGGGGCTGGGCGTCAATGGTCGCAGAGATCGCAGTAGTGGCGGCGCTTGTCAGCAGTTTTCTTCGTGAAAGCATGAGCCTTGAAGCCGTTCAGGTGTTCGCAAACCGGAGTTAGTATATATCGGCGCGTTCGGACGCAGGCGCAATTGAAGAATCGAAGGTTCGTACAGAGTCGAGGGGCTGCGCACCATTAAAATGAAGACGGGAATGGCGACGTTGCATAGGCCGCCGGAGCTGATCAACAAACGCCGGAAGAAGGCGCGAGGCAAGAGAGTGCCTTCGACAGCAGTAGTGCGTCCGTGATCCACCCGGCGACGCGAGATCTCCTGCAATCGGCTGCCAAGCAGCGAGGCTTCCAATCTCTGCTTCAGCAAGTGACGCGCCGCGAGCGCGGACCGTTCTCTGTTTCAGGCCTAGTGACGACTGCCAAGGCGCTCTACACGGTCCTGCTGTATCAGGCGACGGAGAAGCCCGTTTTCGTGATCGTGGACGGCAACAAGGAAGCGGAGGCGCTACTGGAATCGACGGAGGTCTTTTTCGAGCTTCTATTCGAAGGACGCGATTTGCCGGCCCCGCAACTTCTTCCTGCGCTCGATGTGCTGCCTCATCAGCGATTGTCGCCACACAGCGAGATTGCGGAAGAGCGTGCGGTAGCGTTGTGGCGGTTATCAGCGAAGAAGATCCCAATCACGATTGTTCCTGTCGCGTCTGCGCTTCTTCGAACGGAGTCTGCAGATTTTTACCGTCAGCTCGCTCTCACGCTCCGCACGGGCGAAGAGCTTCCGCTGGATGCTCTGACGCAACATCTGGAGAGCATTGGATACGAGCGCCGCGAACCGGTAGAGATGGTGGGCGAATATTCGCTCCGGGGCGGCATTTTCGATGTGTTTCCGGCCGAAGCGTCACGTCCGGTTCGAGTGGAATTCTTCGGCGACGAGATAGAGTCGATCCGGCAATTCGATGTGGAATCGCAGAGATCTGTGCTGAAGGTGCCTGCAACGACGCTGTTGCCTCTCGCGGAGTATCCACGGTCGCGTACGTTACTCCGTGAACTGGCGGAAGCTGCCGAAGAGCAGGAACTGGATCTGTCGAATCCAGGCGAAGTTTTTCCCGGCTGGGAGTTTCTCGTCCCGCTGGTTCGCCCACGCGCGCACCACCTGCTATCTCTCACTCGCGATGCCCTCGTAGTCGTCGATGAACCGGGCGCAATCCAA
>JAFAQG010000109.1 GCA_019246575.1 Acidobacteriaceae bacterium | reverse complement strand
AGTTCCACCCGGCTCGGGTCAAGATCCAAAGCCTTCTTGTAGGTATCGGCGGCCAATCCGAATTGCCGCATCTGCTCGTAATCGCTCGCTAGAATCACCAACGAGCGCGGGGAGGGATTCTTTGCAACCAGCTTCTCCAAAAGTTGCGAGGCGGTCTTCGGATCGTTGCGATCCGAATACACATTCGCCAACCCGGTAAGGGCGTCCTCGTTATCCGCATCCGTTGCCAGAACTTTTTTGAAAGCGGCCTCTGCATCCACAGAGTCGTGGACCAGATTCTCGAGCCGGCCCAGCATGATCAGACTGTCCACATCTTTGGGATCCTTGTCGGTGATCAGCTTGTATTGCTCGATGGCCCGCCTCGCCATGCTTTCGTCGACGTGGTTCGCTTGCGCGTCCCCGATTTGCTGCGTATAGACATGGGCGAGCACGCGCCGCGCGTTTAAATCGTCTGGATTCGCCTTGAGCGCCGATTCCGCCTCCTCCACTGCCTCTCGAATCCGGCCGGACATGCGGTACAACTCCGCAATATCTTCCACTAAGAAAGAGGCGCTGGGGTCTTCCTTCATGGCCAGCCGGTAGTTTTCGATGGCCTTGTTAACGTAATCGCTCCGATTGCCGTACGCGCCCGCCAGCTCTTCATATAAATGCCCGAGGGAAAAGTGATAATATGCAGCCGCCTTGGAAGAACTGGCGTGTACTACCGGACCGGAAGGTGCGGAGGAACTGCCGTTTGCCTCGGGAGGCGTCTGCGCCGCGCCAATACCGGCAACCAGCAGCGCTCCGGCAATCACAACAAACGAAAGCACATGACTGCCGGTCTTGGAACGAAAATGTAAGTGAGACATTCGGGGGCTTGAGTTTCGCGTCGACAACCGGAGGACGGGGACTTACTCAGATTGATTATACCGTGCCTGACGCTTGTTCGGTCGCGGCTCGGTAAGATGTTGAAGTCATTAAAGATGCTGTCCGAGCTACGGCAGCAGCGAGTCGTGTCACGAACTTGCGTTAGCTTGGCACGCTCCGCTCGCGAGCGATACGATCTTTACAGCCGCTACTGTACGGTGAACCGGTACGGCAGCATTCTCAGCATGCCGCCCTTGAGCAGCGCACGAACAGGCAAATTGGGGAAGATGTCCCGGATGTTTCGCTGCACGGCCGCATCCGCCACCGCATCGTTCGAAGAGCTTGTCAGAATCTCGAAAAGACTCCGCTTTGGCGGATACATGACGAGATTCGTGTCGCCGCTCGGAGAAAGTTTGGCCCTCTCGCGCACCAGCGCGACAGCTTCGCTGAGACCGCCAAGCTGATCCACCAATCCGTTTTGTTTGGCTTCAACACCCGTCCATACTCGCCCCTGCGCGAGCGGTTCAATCTGATCGAACGTTTTCTTGCGCGCCCCCGCGACCTTTCCAACGAACGAATTGTACGTAGTCTGGATGGCTTCGTGCAGCTTTTGCCGCGCAGCATCGGAAAGCGGATCATAGAAGGAATCGATATCCGCCAGTTTTCCGCGCGTCAGGATATCCTCCTGAATGCCCAGCTTGTTGAACAGATCGTGTACAACCGGCCGCACATAAAGAACTCCAATTGACCCTGTTATGGTGTTTGGATACGAAATCAGCGGATCTCCGGTCATGGAGATGAAGTACCCGCCCGACGCGGCCAGATCGGACATAGAAATCACAACGGGTTTCGTGCTGCTGAGTAATTTCAGTTCACGCAAAATCTCGTCCGAGGCCACTGCATCTCCGCCCGGCGAGTCAACCCTCACGATCACGCCCTTGATACTCCTGTCGTCTCTCACCTGGCGGATGATCTTTTCCATAACGCCGGACGTGATAAGTTCTTCGTTACCGAACGAATTCTCGCGGCTTCCGCGAACGATATCTCCCTCGCCCACAACAACGGCGATGCGGTCGCCTTTGCCCGGAACTGCGCGCGCGTACCTGTTGATGTTCACCCTTTTCAGATCGTTAACGCCGGTCTTCTTCTTGAGGTCGCCGTAAACCTGATCCTCGTACCCGAGTTCGTCTGCCAGGCCCATTGCCTTCGCTTGCCGCGCCTCGAACGGGCCCTGATCGATCAACACTTTGATGTCATCGCTCGTCTTGTGCCGGCCTGATGCGACGGCCGACGAGAAATCGTTGTAGAACTGATCGAGCACTTCGCCCAGCACCTGCCGTGTCTCGGGGCTCATGTTCGTGCGCGTGAACATGTCGCCCGCATCCTTGTACCGGCCGATGTGATCGACTTGAACGCTAACACCCAGTTTGTCCAACGTACCCTTCAGGTACACCGATTCCACTCGGAAACCTTTCACGTTCAGCATGTCGTCGGGAGAGAGATAGATCTTGTCAGCCGCCGATGCTAAGTAGTACTCGCGAGATCCGGCATCCTCGAGCAGGGCATACAACGGCTTCCCGGATTTTTTGAAGTTGATGAGCTCGCTGCGAAGCTCTTCGAGTTTGCCCCAACCTACGGTAAGACCATGAGGCTCGAGCACCACTGCTTTGATACGGCTGTCTGTCGCGGCCTCCCGCAGCGATGCCCAGATATCGCGCACCGTTGGCATAGTGCGCGATTCAAGAAAAGGAACGGGTATCTCGACCGGGGCTGCTTCCGGAATGTTCCCTTGCAGATTCATCACGAGCGCGGAGTTGCCCGCGATCGTCGGTTGTCTGTTCGCAAAGATACGCCCTATGGCCAGCACAACGATGAATAGGCCGAGGAACGCGACCACTACACCGACGACTACTCCAAGCAAGAACTTCCGCATAATCGTTACGGCTTCTTCTCCCAAAGGAAGGGTAGCAAGTGGCGGTTGAATCGTCGAATTCACCTGCGACTCGCAGCCGTACTACGTGATATAGTACACCTGTGATTCCGTTCCGCCTGACCTTTCAGCCAGGCGTTCCGTTGTACGAACAAGTTGTGCGCGCGGCCAAGCGCGCCATCGTATCCGGCCAGATGCGACCGGGCGATCCGTTTCCTTCCGTCCGAACACTGGGCAAAGAGCTCAAGATCAACCAGAACACCGCGCACAAAGTCATCGGCGAACTGGTAGCGGATGGGGTGCTGGATGTGCGGGTCGGCGTAGGTACCGTCGTTGCGGCTCCAAGCACTTCGAGCTCAGCGGATCGCGCACGCCTGCTCAAAAGTGAGCTCGAACAGCTCGTGGTCGAGGCGAAGCGGCTCGGCCTTACGCTCGCCGATATTCAAAAGGCCCTAGACGACCACTGGCGACGGTTGGGCGGAGCGGAGTCCTACAGTGCGGCAGTTAAGACTGGAGGTCAACGCGAATGAGTACTCCGATTCGAACACATGCGCTCGGGAAGCGATTTCGGAGGGTGGTTGCATTAGACAGAGTTGACTTAGCTGTTGAGGAGGGGAGCGTGTATGCACTTATCGGCGCAAATGGCGCGGGGAAAACCACGCTGATCAAGATGCTGATGAACATCATGGCGCCAACCTCCGGTTCAGCGGAGCTTTGGGGTGTCGACTCGCGCAAGCTCGGCGTCGAGCAGATGGCTCAAATCGGCTACGTCTCGGAAAACCAGGAGATGCCGGGCTGGATGACCGTGGCGCGCTTGCTCGCCTTTTGCAAGCCGTTCTATCCAACTTGGGACGACAACGTCGCGCAGGAGCTTGTAAAACAGTTCGCCTTGCCTCTGGACCGCCCGCTGAAACACCTCTCACGCGGCATGCGCATGAAGGCCGCGCTGGTTTCGTCCCTTGCCTGTCGTCCGAAGCTCATTATGCTGGATGAGCCTTTCAGCGGACTCGATCCGCTGGTGCGGGATGAGTTCTCACAAGGCTTGCTCGAACGCGCCGCGAACGCGACCGTTTTCATTTCTTCGCACGACCTTACCGAGATCGAGACCTTCGCGAGCCATATCGGCTATCTCGACAATGGCCGCTTACAGTTTTCGGAGGAGCTGCGCACCCTGTATGAACGATGCCGCGAAGTCGAGCTAACGCTCGAGTCCCCGGTTTCCCTGCCGCAACCGTGGCCAGCCGAATGGCTGCATCCGGAATCGTCTCCCGCGCTCGTCAGATTTCTCGATACGCGCTTCGATGATCGCAATACGCCGGCTCGATTACGAGCCTTGTTTCCGAACGCAAAGGACATTGCCGTGCGCGCGCTATCGTTGCGCGACATCTTCGTGGCGCTTGCTAAGTCGTCGCGCAAGGTGGCCGCGTGAGAGGGACTATGCGACCAGCATTTCACGTTTTCCGCAAGGATGCGCGGCATCTTGCAATTGCAATTTTGCTGTTCATTGTGCTACTGGCTGCGTATGACGCGTCCGTGATTCGGTCCTTACGAACCTCGACGGCGATGCGGACCCATGCTACGAGCACGGAATCGCCCGAGACTCTTGTGCTCACGATTTTGCCGTTGTACGCCTGGTTTCTGATCGCGATGGCGATCCAGGATGAGGCGCTGCCGGGCGATACGCAATTCTGGATCACACGCCCGTATCGCCGTAGCACTTTGTTACTCGCGAAAGTGCTGTTTGTCGTCGTTTTCGTCAATTTGCCCTTGCTTCTCAGCGACGTCGCGATCCTATGCGCAAACGGCTTCTGGACCTGGTCTGAAGTGCCGGATCTCCTGCTCAGGCAATTGGTCGTGAGTCTTTGGCTCGTACTTCCGGCTTTTGCCATAGCCAGCGTGACGCGGGGATTGGCGCAGTTCGCAACCGTTTCGGTCCTCTGCTGCGTGGGCGTGTTCATCCTCGCAAATATGGCTTCGTCGATCGTCCATGGAGGGATCGCGTTCGATTCTTCAGTTTGGATCACGGAAATTCTCTGCGCATCTGTACTGCTTGCATTGGCGGCAGTGAATGCATATGCAACACGCCGAGTTTTGATCAGCCGCATTCTGGTTGCACTGGCCTTTTTTTCGTTCGGCGCTCCGGAACTTTGGGCAAGCTTGAGGCTCGCGTTGTCCCCGCCTACACATGAACCTGTGCCGGTTGTCAGAACAGGCCATCGCATACCTATGTCAATCGATGCCGCAGGCGCAGAGGGCGCTCTCATCCCCGATGCTGAACACATGGCCTTCAAAGTGCCGGTTGATGTGAGCAATCTCCCAAGCGGCGTTACAAGAGTCTCCGTTTTGGGTAAGGTGTTTCTTAGCGGCGACCGCAATGAGAACGCCGAAGGGTACGCCATCCTCGATTCGACTTATCATCTGAGAATTAACGGGCTGCCCACCGATGTAGGCCATAAATTCTTGCAGATTCGACTGAACCAGCCAGACTACCGTCGTTTTGCCGGCAAGCTGGTGCAGTTGCAGCTCTCGGCTGACGTGGATGCTTTCCGGGACACTCCGTTTGCGCGCCTCCCGTTTGAAAGGAGGAGCTTCGAGATACCTGGAATCGGCCGCTGCGACCCGAGCGCCGCGTCTTGGTTTGTGTGCCGGACCGCGCTTCGCCAACCAAAACCGTTTGTGGTCTATGTCGCCCGGGGCGCGACCCGCTTGAGCGATGTATATGAAACACCGAGCGTTTCCGTGTTTCCTGTGTTTGCCGGATTGAACCCCGTAACAACTTGGCCATTCCCGGCAGGGCTGTCCGATTCAGACCAAGGCCTCGAACTTGTTTTCTTGAAACCGGGTCACCCGATTCGGCTGACCGCGTCGGCGTCCGCTAAGATTCGCGTTCCGAGCGTGCCGGGTGGCCGGTGGTAGAGTTCGACTCGCTCGACTTCAGCTCGCCAGAGCCACTTGGTCGATAACGCCGCGCTGAACAGCGTATTCGATCAGCGTCGCCCGGTCATGGATATCCAGCTTGCGCATGAGGTTCAGCTTGTGCGCTTCCACCGTCTTGATGCTCAGCGAGAGCTCGATTGCGGTTTGCCGTACCGTCCGGCCTTCGGCGAGCAGTTTCAAGATTTCCTGTTCGCGCAATGTGAGGGCGGCAGCATGCGAGTAACGCTCGTTCGTGTCGGCCAGCGCTTGCAAATCGGCCGCAGTGTCGGACAGGCTCCGCGGATCAAGCTGGTCGCGCTTCGCAATCCTCAAGACAGCCGCCACAAGCTCAGCAGGCGCGCTGTTCTTCAGCATGTATCCCCGAGCTCCAGCGGCCATCGCCAGCTCCAGCCTGCGAGGCTCGTCCGCTGCCGTCAGGAACAAGACACCCGTCGCACTCTGCATGTGACGGATGGCTACGACGTCGTCGTGTGGAGCTTCTTGAAGAAGGTCCACGTCCATAACCACAACGTCCGGAGATGTCAGCCGGCTCTTTAAAAGGGTTTCTTGAAGAGTGGACGTTTCCGTCACCACCTCAATGTCCGATTCCGCCGACAGCAAGGTCCGCAGCCCCCGTCGAAACAGGAGTTGACGGTCTGCGAGCAATACGCGATGCGCTCTTTTGCGGTGTACCAAGGCTTACTTTCCGATCTGTAAGCCTCATCGGCAATTCTCGGCGACTGTTTAGCGAATTGCGACAGAGAGTTCTCTAGGATTTTTCGCACCGCAGAACTGCGCAAAAAAAAGCGCCGCGTTCCATTCGGCGCGGCGTTTTCAGTTTGTAGTTGCGGGCCAATTACTTCGGACTTAGCACGTGTGAGTCGAGCATCTTCTGAAACTCGGGCTTTCCAATCGCACCCACCTTTTGCTCGACCACTTTCCCATCCTTAAACAGCAACAGGGTAGGTATTCCTCGAATGCCATAGCGCGACGCGGTCTGCTGGTTCGAGTCGACGTCCAGCTTGCCAACCTTCACTTTTCCGGCGTACTCCGACGCCACCTGATCCACCGTGGGGCCCATCATTCTGCAAGGACCGCACCACTCCGCCCAGAAATCCACCAGAACCGGCACATCGGAATTCAGGACGTCCTTATCGAACGTGGCGTCGGTGAAGGTCAGCGTATCGTTACCTGCCATATAATCTCCTGTTCATTGATGAGAAACCTGATGGTTTTGATTCAACCCCGTTTCCTCGAGCGCGGGGCTACGGTAGCTCTCCAACAACAAACGTCCCGTTCTCAACAACTTACTGGGGCCCATACGCCTGAGCTAAACTGAGGGATCAGGAATCTCTCGGTGTAGGTCGCCTTTGACTCTCCCGCCATTCGTCCTCGTCCTCGTCTTCTCTCTTATTCTGCTGCTCGGTGGTACGATTCCCGCTCCTCCTCAGGCCACGCGCCCCCCGCAAGACACCGGCGAAAACCAGTTCGGAACCAGCCCGACCCTGTTTTCGACGCTCGCCGCCATTAATGCGGCCGGGTACGACGCCGGAATGGACTCACCGCTGAACGAGCGATACCGCGTGCGCACCCAAATCCGTCAAGAGCTCGCGAAAATGAACATCGCCTGCCTGCCGGAGCTCAAGGAGTTCTATCGCGCGCATAAGAAGGCGTCCGACACCGCCGATCTCAGCCAGTACGTCTCCTTCGGCCTAATCGCGTCAGGGCCGCCCAAATTCGAGCTCCCTGCCGGCGATCTGCCCCCCGACGTAGCCGCTCTCCAAGGATTTTCGGAGCTCCTCGCGCGCTTCTATGCTCAGGCGAATCTGCAACAGCTCTGGAACCGTTCCCAGCAGGCTTACGCAGCAGCGATCGCAGAATATCAGGACGCGGTGATCGGTACCATCTTTGAAGCGAACGGCTACGTACGGAACCCGTCAGGCTACCTCGGCAGGCGCTTCGAAATTTTTCTCGATCTATTGGGCGCCCCAAACCAGATCCAGGTTCGTAGCTACCGCGACGATTACTACGTCGTCATCACTCCGACGACTGCGTCCGTTACCGACGAAATTCGCGATGCCTATCTCGCTTATCTGCTCGATCCTCTTACCTTCAAATACACCGATGTGATCAAGTCGAAAAAAGCGCTGGCCAAATATGCGCAGGAGGCGCCGGCGCTCGACCTTCCCTATAAAGACGATTTTTCGCTGCTCGTAACCAAGTGCCTAATTAAGGCGATTGACAGCAGGCTGGCGCACGGCGGTCCGGATAAAAAGCAGGCGCTCGTCGCTCAGGCCATGCGCGAGGGTTTCATCCTTACAGCTGCTTTTGCGGATCTGCTTCCCGGTTATGAGAAACAACCGGAGGCGCTGCGGATCTATTATCCAGATTTGGTGTCGGCAATCGACGTTCGCAAGGAGGAAAAGCGCCTGAAGAACATCGAATTTGCGCAATCGGTAGCTCCGCGCGTGGTCGCCCCGCCCGCAAAGATGATGCTCGATCCGGCGGAAGAGTCCTTGCAGGCGGCCGAAGGGCTCTATGAGCAGGGCAAATACCAAGAAGCGTCCAAGGTGTTCAAAAAGGTTTTCGAGCAAACGGCGGACAAAGCAATGCACGGCCGCGCGTATTACGGGCTCGCGCGCATTGCGGTTCACGAAAACAACAAAGATCAGGCTGTCGAGTTGTTTCAGCGCACGGCGGACGCAAACCCTAATCCCGCGATCACCGCCTGGGCTCACGTCTATCTGGGCCGGCTCGCGTTGGCGGCCGGAGACGCCGAGAAAGCCAACAGTCAATTCAAGCTCGCGCTTGCCATGGATGGAGCGTCGGCAATGGCGCGGCAAGCTGCCGAGAAAGGGTTGGAGAGTAGTTCTTCGTCAGGAGAAAAACAGCAATGAGAAATCGTCGCATTCTCGTCTATGCCACTGCTCTGGTGTTCGCGGCCATGTCCCTTGCCGCACAACAGCAGCAACAGCAACAATCCCAGGCCGGACAGTCGCAGGCAGCAGGCCCCCATCCGAAGTCGCAGAAAGAGGTCGAAGCATTGCAGAAGGTTCAGGCCGCTGCGCAAGCCGGTGATCCGAAGGCAGAGCTTCAGGCCATCGATAATGTGCTGGAGAATTTCGCTGACACCGAATACAAGCCCATGCTGATGCAGATGGCCCTCAGCGCGTCGCAGCAACTCAACGATTACCCGCAGACCCTCGTCTGGGGCGATCGAATCCTGCAAAGCAATCCGAACGACTACACCGCGCATGTGATGCTCGCCGAGGCAATCGCACAACATACTCGCGAAAATGATCTCGACAAACAGGACAGCTTGAAAAAGATCCAGGATCACGCCAACAAAGCGCTCGATCTGCTGAAGAACGCAGACACACCACCGGCTCCGGGCATTCAGGAAGCGCAGTGGCCTGACTATAAGAAGCAGTTAACGTCGCAGGCATACGATGCGCTCGGTCAAGCTGCGAGCCTAGATAAGAAGCCGGCCGATGCCGTAAAGCAGTTTCAGTCGGCGATCGAGGCGCAACCCTCAAATTCGGTCGCGATGGCTCGCCTGTCGAAGGCGTATGTCGAAAATAAGCAGTACGATGACGCCATCTCGACAGCCGACAAAGTCCTGGCCATGAATGATGCTCCGGCACCCGTAAAGACTTTCGCGCAGCAGGAGAAGGACGCCGCAACCAAACTGAAAGGTGCTGCCAAATAGCAGTATTCGTGACCGCGCCGCTCGAAAATCTGGAAGCCAGGCTTGGATACAGGTTTCGCGAGTCGCACCTTCTGGTTCGGGCTCTGACACACCGATCGCGGTGCTCCGAACTACCCACCCTTGCAGATAATAGCGACAACGAACAGCTCGAGTTTTTAGGCGATTCCGTTTTAGGCTTTGTCGCCAGCGAAGCTCTGGTCGTTCGCCATCCGGGAGCACGCGAAGGCCGGCTCTCGCAATTGAAGTCGCACCTGGTCAGCTCTACCCATCTTCATCGCTGCGCACTGGAGCTCGGTTTAGGCGAGTATCTGCTGCTGGGCCGCGGCGAAGAGCGGAGCGGAGGACGCGAACGCAAGGCCTTGTTGGCGGATTCACTCGAAGCCGTCATCGCGGCCATATATCTCGACGGCGGCATCGAGGCGGCGCGCACATTCATTCGCATGCATGTTCTGACTCTGCTCGAGGATCCCGAGCACATCGATTCCATCGGACAGCTCAATTACAAGAGCGCGCTGCAGGAGAGAGCTCTCGCCCTGGGGCTCCCCATTCCACGCTACTCAACTGCCGCGACGACTGGTCCCGAGCACGCCAAGATCTTCACAATCGAAGCTAAAGTCGGCGATCAGCACGCACGCGGCACCGGAAGCTCCAAGAAATCCGCGAGCCAAAAAGCGGCCCAGTTACTGCTCGAAAAGCTTGTAGGCTGACTCGGAGACGTGAACGAAATGACGGCGGCTCAATAACTGATCTCGTTCCGTCCGCCGTGCAACGCCGTGCGCCTTCCCTTCCATTCGAACTCACCTTCGATCCCCTCCGGAAGCTCGACATCGGCGGCCAGTCCATCTCCGCGCTTCCGCAGGTCGACCTGAATCTCCCCGCGTGGATGCGGCATGCTCGCGGTGATACGCTGCAGGTTGCCGACGTTCGGCGCAATGCGCACGCGCTTGAATCCGGGCGCGGCAGACTCGATACCGGCCACGGTCCGCAGAAACTCATAATTCGGGCTTGCCCCCCAGGCGTGGCAGTCCGATCTTGTATCTGCACCGTCCCACTCCGCCCAAGTTGTCAGCCCCTGCCCCAACATGCTACGCCACGGCCCGAGCATCTCAAGATATCTATCGCCTAAACCTACTTCGCGCAGCGTCGCATTTGTGTACGCGCGGAAATAAATCGACGATTGCGCTAAAGACGGATCGCTGATCATCTTTTCCACAACCGTGCGCGCTTGCTCGCCCCGAGTTATGTGCGCCAGCACTGCAAGCGTATTTACTTGCTGCGAATAACTGCGGTGAGTCGGTTGATCTGCAAACAATCCGCGGCCGGCATCCCAGTCCATCGCGACAACCGTATGCGCCAACTTATCGGCCGCTTCCCTGTACTCGCCCGCGAGTGCTTTCGAACCCAAGGCGCTCTCCAGTTCCGTCGCCCATTGATAAGCGAGCAGCAGTTGCAGGTCGAGTGCCGCAGCAGACGAGCCGTCCGGATCTGCCGGAGGTTCGCCGTTTGCCCAATCCCTCACCCAATCCACGAAATTCCACCACGGCATCTTTTGCAAGGATCCGTTCGGCTTCTGGTAGCTCTGATAGAAGCTCAGGACTGCTCGAACCCCCGGCAGCATCGACTTCACAAAATCCGGATCGTCCACATACATCCAGTAATCCCTTACCATCCCGATCCACCAAAGCGAAAACGGCGGAATGTACTGCTGCAAATACGAAGGAGCGCGGCTGTAAGTTGCACCCTCGGCAGTGCGCGATGAGTTTAGCAGCGCGATGCCGTTCTTCATCAAGCGTGAATCGCCCGTCATGTACAACGAGATCATCATCTGGATTCGCGCGTCCCCGGCATACTGCAGTTGCTCATAGAACGGACAGTCCATGTAAGTCTCGTGCGCGCATAGCCGCGCTGTCCGCCAGCCCGTCGAAAGAATTTGCTGAATTTCGCGATCTTCCGACGCGTTCTTCGCCTCGAAAACGGCTCTTTTATCAAATGGAAATGCAGTAAACGTTCCGCGAATAGCTTCGATACGTAACGGCGCATCGGCAGTACTTACTTCGAGCCGTAAGTACCTATAAGTGCGCCAGTAGAGTGGACGGTACGTCCGATCGGACCCACCATCTGGCAAGTAAGTGTCCGCAGGGCCATAAAACTGCCGATCCTCTACATCGTCCCTATTGCCTTTTTGCGATCTTTCGTGCCCGGAACCCTTCCGTATAAATAAGGTCTCGGCATACCGCAAATTTATTTCCGACCCCTTACCGCCACTTACCGCGATTTCCGGGTATGCCGTTGTCAAATATGTCTGATCGAGCAGCACCGAAGCGCGCGTATGCGGCCCGAATGGTATTGCGCCGCGCAGCGGTCCCTGGGAAACCGTTACGCCTTCGCTCTTCCGTACCGTGAACGCCTGCTCCGGCTTCTGTTCTTCGGGTGGAATCTCGGTCGCCACCAGCATCCAGCGGTTATGGGCGTCTCTTGCGTACCGCGCAGCCGCATGATCGATCTCGTGCGCCGGCGCCCATGACGAATCATCGAAGTCCGCCTGCTCCCACCCCCACGGATACTTCGCCCCATCGACTCTCTCGTTTGCCGCGAGCGCATAATAGCCGGTCGATTGGTCCGCAGCGAGCGGCTGCGGTGAATACGCGCCATCCTGAACACACCTCCAGGTCCGACCCGTATTCACGGTGAGATTCTGCGGCTCCGCCGCTTCCAAAACAAACCCTGTCTGATTCGTGATTTGCGCGACGGCACGATATGGGCCGTCATTCCATACCACGGCGGCCAGCAGATTGCGTCCGACGTGCAATTGGGAAGCAATGTCCACCGTCTCGTACCGCCAATGCGTCAAATCTCCACGCGCAGCGCCGCACGAAACGCGCGCTCCATTTACATAAAGCTGATACCGGTTGTCGGCCGAAACATAAACGACAAATTGTGCCGGCTTTGTCGTGAGCTCGAAAGCTCGGCGGAAGTGATACACGCCATATCCCTGTGGTAATGTACCCGGCACGTCGATCCACTGCGCGCGCCAAACGTGCGTCACTACCGTGTGACTCTCGGCAGCAAACGCCTGTGCCGCAACAAACAGCAGAGTAATCCACTTCACCGCCGAATCACCGCTCCGCCCTTCATGACCAGTCGAACTTTCCTCAAATTCGAAATATCCTCTAGCGGGTCTCCATCAACCGCGATCACGTCCGCCAGGTATCCAACCTTCAGCTCGCCGATTTGCCCTTGCCACCCCAACAGCTTCGAGCCCTTGAGATAGGCCGCCCTCAGTACATCGGCAGGGTTCATCCCGTACTTCACCATCAGCTCGTATTCGCGCGCCTGCGTCCCGTGCGGAAATGGCCCTACGTCGGACCCCACCGCCATCGGAACGCCCGCAGCTAGCTGTTTCTTAAACTCCTGAACGTGTAATTCGAGTAACTCTCGCAACCGCGCCGCGTGCTCCTTAGAAGCGTGCTCCGCAAAATACTCGGAAATCGCAAATGTCGGCACAGCAAAAATATCTTTCTCACGCATGATACGCATCGTCTCCGGACTTAGCTGATACGCATGGTCGATGGAAACCACGCCCGCACGTGCCGCATACAAGGTGCCCGGCTCTCCCGTCGCATGGACCGCTACGTGTTTCTCTGTCCGGCCCGTCTCCTCGACCGCGGCGCGCAACTCCGCCTCCGTGTACTGGTACGGCGTGAACAGCCGGCCGTTGCGAACGATGTCCGGACCCGTCTCGTAAATCTTGATGAAATCCGCACCCTGCTTCACCTGCTCGCGGATAACTTTGACTAACTCCGCGCTGTTATTTGCGTACGTTGCATTCGACAATACACGCTGCTCCGGATTAAATTCGATCGCGTCTTCATGCCCTCCCAGGATGTCAATCGCATTGCCGCTGATCCGCAAGCGCGGTCCTGGTATCGTACCCTGATCGATCGCATTCCGAACTGCTGTATCAGCCGGGCCGGCGCCTTCTGTACCCATGTCGCGCTCTGCCGTGAAGCCCGCCATCACATCCGCGCGCGCCGCCTCCACGGCCATAATGGTTCGCTGCGGTACGGATTCCTGTACGGTCTGCAAGTCCTCCGCGCCGGGATGTAAGAAGAGATGTACGTGAACATCGATCAAGCCGGGTAGCAAGATCGCGCCTCCGAGATCGATGACCGCCGCGCCCCCGGCATGACTTACAGCGGACCCAACCTCCGCAATGCGCTCTCCTTCAACACGTATCTCGCCCGGCGTCGCTATCCGGCCCGCGGCCACGTCCAGCAGTCCTGCTGCGTGCAGAACAATCGGACGCCCGAATGCGCCTTCTGGCTGACCCGCCGCGCACGCTGCTATTCCGATAGCACCGCAGACGGCAGCCGCGAACCGAACCCTGCACATGTTCACGCGATCGTATCACCTCAATGGGCGCTGAACCCGTTCTGCTCAATCGGAGCTCGGAACGACATGAAGGGTGGAAATTCTTCAGCGTGCGCCTCAATGCGCCGCAACTCTTGTCCCTTGCCGCGGATTGTTCTTCTTCAACAGAAACGTCAAGCAAAACATGGTCGCCGTGCCCAGGCCTAGTAACCAATACGTGTCGATGTAAGACATCGCCGATGCCTGCGCCTGCATAGACTGGTACACCCGCGCGTATGCTTGCATTTGCGCTGCCTGCGGCGCCAAACCCGCGGTAGCCAGTTGCTGCGAAAGCGAAGCCGCCGCTTCTCGGAAAACAGGAACTGTTGGACCTGTATGCGTCGCGAACATTGCCTGGTGAAACTGTGTGCGCCTCGCCAGTATCGCCGTTACGGCCGAGGTCCCCACGCTGCTGCCGATATTCCGCACAAAATTCACCAGTCCCGCAACGGCATTGCTCTTGTGCTGCGGAATACCGAGATACGCAACCATCGTCGTCGGAATAAAAATGAAGCCCATCGGCACATACTGCGCGACGCGCAACCACGTTGCGGCCGAGAAACTCATGCCCAAATCGATGCGCCTGGTGGAGTAAAACATCGCAATCGTCAGCGCACCCCATCCAAACGCCATGAGATATCGCGCCTGCACTCGCGATGTCAGCTGCCCCACGATCGGCAACTCCATTAACAAAAGAAAGGCTGCCGCGGAGAGCACCATTCCTGCTTTCTCCGCCGTGTAACCCAAAAGGTCCTGAAGAAACAGCGGCATCAAAACCGTTGTCGAAAATGACGCCGCTCCCACCATGAACATGATCAGGTTCGAGGTCGCGAAATTGAAATTCCCGTATAACCTGATGTCCACGATGGGATTTTTCACCAGCAGCTCCCAACCCACTAAGCTGACCAGACAAGCGCCCGATACAATCGCGAGCGTGCGAATCAGACCCGAACCGAACCAGTCTTCCTCCTGTCCCTTATCGAGCAAGATTTGCAGCGCGCCGACGCCAACTGCAAGCAGGCCGAATCCGAAGTAGTCGATTCTGCTCTCCGCAACTGTCGTTCGTTTCAGGAACGGCGGGTCCTCGATCAGCCTGTAAACCAGGAGCACCGCAAGTATTCCCACCGGCAGATTCATAAGGAAGATCCATCGCCAGGTGTAGTTATCCGTGATCCATCCGCCTAGAGTTGGTCCCACCGACGGCGCAAACACTGCAGTTACGCCATAGACCGAGAATGCCAACCCGCGTTTTTCGGGCGGGAATGTGTCGGCCAGAATCGCCTGCGCCATAGGCTGGAGACCGCCTCCCCCTGCTCCTTGAATTACACGCGAAACCAGTAACACTGCGAGGGTCGGAGCCACGCCACAGAACAGCGAACTCACCGTGAACAGCATTATGCAGATGAGAAAAAATCGCTTGCGCCCGAACAGCGATACCAGCCAGCCCGTTATCGGCAGAACAATAGCGTTTGAAACCAGGTAGGACGTCAGCACCCAAGTGCTTTCATCCGTACTCGCACCCAGATTGCCCGCAATGTGCGGCAGCGCGACATTCGCGATGCTTGTATCCAGCACCTCCATGAACGCCGCCAGTGAAACTACGAATGCGATCAGCCAGGGATTCGCCTTCGGCTTCCAGGTGATCGCCGTCTGCGCAGCCGCGCTCATGTCCTCTAGTATTCACTTTGCAGCGAGCGGTTGCCGTTTACCTATTGGAGCAGTTCAGCTGTTTCGATGCCTCGGCATTCGAATTTGCGGTTTGTGTGTCAGCGCACAACCGTCGTCAGTACCGCCTCACCACCTGGACGATTCCGTTCCCTCGCGCGTTGTTGAGTGCCACGAATCCCGCGACCGCGTACCAGATCGAGGTTCCCCATTTCGCTGGCGCGCTGCCGCGGTCGCCGCTGCAGTTCGGGGTTTGATGTGATCTGAGTCCGAGACATTACAATGGCGCCACGATGGCGCAGGAGCACAACGTCGCGTGGTCTGGGTGTGCCTTCGCGCATCATAGTGACGGTACCTCACTACCTGGGTCCATTCCTCGCGGCGGCCGGGCTTAGCGTTCTGTCCATTAGCCGTGTCTGGACCCTCGAATCGATGCGCTCACCAAGTGCGTGCCGGAAGGACTCAAATTCGAGATAAAAGCTTATTCAGCGCCTCTACATATCTGGACCACGGCTCCGGCTGCGACGACTCTCAGTCGCGCTCACGTCCATGTTGTTGTCCAGGGATATTGAACGTAACTGGTATTCGAATGTCGGAAATCGAGGAAATACAAA
>JAFAQG010000081.1 GCA_019246575.1 Acidobacteriaceae bacterium | reverse complement strand
TAACGTGTAGACCGCGCTAACAGTAAAGACCTGAGGAGTATTCAGGCTCGAGTTTCCATAAGCCTGTTGGAGCTGATAGACATTCTGAAATCCGCCGGCGTTATCCAGATTGTGAGACCAGGTGTACGCGGCTGTCAAATACAGATTGTGTCCGACCGGGTGCCGCACTCCGATTTCGAGCGCTGACCAGTTATCGATTCCGATGGGCTCGCTGAAGTTGATCGTGCCATATCCCTGGTACGGCGCATAGTAGGCTGCCGTGTAGGCGCTGGAGTTGAGATTTGGGTTAAATCCGTAAGTTCCGAATGGTCCAGGTTGGTTGATATTCAAAGATGTCTGAAGGTCTCGCGCGATATTGCCCGCGCCCGCAATCGACACCAGCCAGTTCGAGCCAAACTGATGCTGCAAGCTCAAGCTGAACGACTCGATCTTCGCTACTCGATAGCTCAACGACATTCCGGCGACCGAAGCTGCCGTGAGCGGCGCTGCTTTGCCACCTATCGGGTCGGGAAAGTTGGCGTTTATCAGGTTCACTTGTTGAACGACCGGATAACTGACGCACCCCTGCGAACACGCTGCGCCCATGCCTCCGTTTCTGTTGTAGGTGATGCCGAAGCCGCCTCGCAGAGATGTACGCCCGTCGCCGAATAGATCCCACGCGAACCCGCCAACGGGGGCCACGTAGAAATTGTGCTGATTTGTCAAGTTGAGCGGGACTCCATTCTGGCCATTGAAAATCATCCCGTTAATACGGCTATAGTTAGGCGTAGAAGTAATCGTGCCGTTGGGACTTACGATAGCTGCATTAGCCGCATTAAACTGGGCAGGATCGAAGTTATCCATGTAACCCGGTTGCGTATGAGGAAACGGCAGGTAGAAGAATCGTACTCCCGCCGTAACCGTGAAGCGCCGCGTTGCCTTCCAGTGGTCCTGCAAATAGGGCGAGACGATCGGATAATGGATATACTTCCGAATTCCGTTACTGCCCTGATTGAATGTAGCCGAGTCTCCTAATAGATAGTCAGCGATGGCGTTGCCCGTGAACGTGCCGTTGACGTTCACATCGCCCGTGGTGTTTAGACCCGTGGCCCACTGCCTTTTGGTTCCGAAGAGTATGGTCCCGCCCGCGTCGAGTGTATGAGTCCCTCGCAACCAGCTCCAGTTATCGGTTAGCGTATCCTCCAAATCTGTCGCACGCGGGATAATATTATTCGCGCTAGTTCCAAACTGCGACCAGCCTCCGGTAAACGTTACGTGCGGGACGAGATCCTGCAAATATCCGCCGGTATATGGAAAATTTTGGCTGTATCCCGGTATTTGCGATATCGCCGTGAGGCCGCCGAAAATATGGTTGATGATATAGCGGTTCATGGCGATGCTCGTCTGGTTCACCATCGAGGGCGAGATTACTTGCGTGAGTTGAATCTGAGCCAATGAGTTGAATGTTTGAAAGATGTCGTAGTTCGTAGAAAACGGCGAACCCATTCGGGTGGCCGCCGGATTACTGCTGTCCTGCCCTTCGTGAAAGTATTCGCCCATCAGCCGCACACGGGGCGAAAAATCGTGGTCGATCTTGACCATATCGTCGCGCTGATTCGTAGTTCCCGCGTTGGTGTTCAGATAGTTATTGAAAGCGGAAGTCTGCTGGTTCGGCAGCGGTGCAATTGCATTTAGATACGCTAACGCTGCCTGGTTTATTCTGCTCACCGGAATCCGGTTTCCAGGAAACGAGCCGCCCGCCGGGTCCTTCAGATTGGACGCGTAAGGACCTGTCGTGGGGAAGATGCCCGCGCGCATATCGGGCGTGGGCGTCGCGCCGTTCAGCACCGATCCTACCTTCTGCCTCACCCATTGTTGGTTGACATAGAAGAACGTCTTCTCCCGCTTCGTGTTGTAGACACGCGGAATGTATAAAGGCCCGCCAAGATTCCAGCCGAAAATGTTCCACTGCAAAGGCGACACTGTGGGGCTGAAAAAATTCCGGGCGTCGAAATCGGTGTTGCGGAGAAATTCCCAGCCACCTCCATGGAACGTGCTGGTACCGCTCTTGGTTTGCACGATGACGACGCTCGCTCCCATCAGCGTGTACTGCGAATCGTAGTTACTCTGAAGAACCTTGATCTCCTGAATCTCATCCGGGTTCGGCATGATCGTGGTTTGCGTTTCGTTGCCCGTATTCTCGTTCCAGATTCCGTCGAGAGTATAGAAGCTGCCGCTCGATCCTCCTCCATTGACGTTCAGTGCGTTCGACGTGTTGAACCCTCCGGTGCCCATCGAAGCAATCGGCGACGTATTGATGACGCCGGGCATGAGAGAACCCAGGCCCTGGTAATTCCTCCCGTTCAAGGGAAGCGCCTCCGCCTCTTGCGCCGAAACCGTGCTCGAGAGTTCACTGGTGGCGGTCTGCACTTGCGCCGCGCTCGCTTCCACACTGACCGTCGTCGTCACGGTGCTTGGCTCGAGCACGATAGAAACGGTATCGACACTGGCGGGACCCACGTAGATATCCGCCTCCTTGAACAAGGCAAATCCAGGTCTGCCGGCCGTCAAATCATAACTTCCGACGGCCAAGCCGGCTTGTGAGAAGCTGCCACCGCTGTTTGAGACAGTTCGAATGACGGCCCCGGTCGCGATATTCGTAATCGTCACATCCGCGCCGGGCACCACTGCCCCGGACCGGTCCGTAATCGTCCCGTTGATGGTGCCTGTTGTCATCAATTGGGCGTTGCCGAATTCACAGGAAAGTACGAGCCCGATGATTAATAAGAAAGCTGCCCTTCGTCCGTTGTGTCGCCGCATGTTTCACAGCCTCCACTTTCCGCCCGCGCACAGCATGGGTTACCTTTCCGAGCCCGATGCAGCCGCAAGCTGAGATATTATGTATCACATCCGAGCCGGTCCCGAATCTCGATCTGAGACGATTACTGGGTGAAGCAGCTTACGCCGCAAGAGCGCTCACTTCGCATTCGCTGGACGGTGCTGTTCCTGCTGTTTCTCGCAATAACGATCAATATTCTCGACCGTCAGGTACTGTCGCTTGCAGCGCCTGTGCTGCGCGACCGCTTCGGTTTTTCGAATACGGCATACGGAATCGTCGTGTTCTGGTTTCTGCTTGGCATGACCTTGGGTCAGATTCCCGCGGGCATGCTGCTCGATCGCATCGGCGCGCGTACCGGGTTTGGACTGATCATTGCCTGGTGGTCAGTCGCGAACATGCTGCATGCAGTTGCGCGCTCAGTCGGGCAATTTAGCGCGCTGCGTTTTCTGTTGGGAGTGGGCGAATGTGGCACTTATTCTGGCGGGGTCAAGGTGATCGGACAACTCTTTCCACCCACAGAGCGGGCGTTCGCAGGCGGACTGTTTAACAGCGGATCTCTGGCCGGCGCAATCGTCGCGCCGCCGGTTATTATGTACACAATCCTTCACTACGGCTGGCCGGCCGCCTTCCTTATCCCCAGCTCGCTCGGCTTGCTGTGGATTGTCCCCTGGCTGATGACGTATACCTCGACCGTGAGCGCTCGGGGTATGCGGTCGCACGCGAGCACCGTCGAGTGCCCTTCGCTTTCCCGGCTGCTCAAGACATCGCCGGTTTGGGGCGTAATCCTGATGCGCGCCTTGGCCGGTCCTGTCGCCCATTTCTATTGGTACTGGCTTCCCGAATACCTGAAGAGAGAACGCGCGATGTCGCTCGAATCCATCGGCATGTTTGCCTGGATTCCTTTCA
>JAFAQG010000597.1 GCA_019246575.1 Acidobacteriaceae bacterium | reverse complement strand
CGGTCGACCGCGCTCTCGTTTCCCAACAGGCGTCGCAGAGATTGCCGGAAATGCTGGAGGTGCAAGTGCGTATGGAAAGCGAGCAGATCCGCGCCCAGGAGCCCGACCAGTAATTCCTCGCCCCGGGGCAGGATGGCGAAAATATCCGAAGCCGGAAACGGAATATGAAGGAAGAACCCGATGGCCGCCTCCGGTAGCTTTTCCCGGAGCATCTGGGGCAACAGCAGGAGGTGATAGTCATGCACCCAGATCCGATCGCCCGCCTGAAACTCTTCGACCACGGCTGCGCAGAACCGGCGATTGGCTTCGATGTAGGCTTCCCAATTCTCGGAGGTAAACTGCAGCTTTGAGGTAAAACTATGAAATAAGGGCCAGAGGGCCTGATTGGTATAGCCTTCATAGAACCTTTCCTGCAGGTCGGCCGGCAGATTCACCGCCAAGCAAGCCTGTTCCTGCCGGAGTAGTTCCAGAGCTTCGGCAGGCACTTCGCCCGGGATGCCGGACCAGCCAATCCAAACACCTCCGGCGCGCTTCAGAATCGGGTCCATCGCCGTGGCGAGCCCGCCCGCGGTCCGTTCTGTTTTCCAATCGGTACCGGCGGGGACCAAGGCCACGGGAAGACGATTAGACACCACAATCAAACGGGAGTGTTCTGTCATGTCATCTCCATGGATGCGTCGGCACCGGGACTCCAGACGGAATTCTTGCTGGGTCTGTGCGGAAAGGTGGGAAGCGGCCAGGATGGATTTCCCAAGTCCACTGATTTGGCCAAATTCAGTTGAGGTCACTTTACCTGGAAGCACGTATCTCAGGCCCAACTTCCTAACCTGCGGAGCCGGCTGGTCTGGATTCGTAACTCTTCGCAACTACCGGCGACCAATCGACCTGAAGTGAGTTCTGTCCGGATGATTATCGGCAACTAAAGTAGCCACGCCGCTCGGAAGATTGAAGCTGATGGGAGTAGCTGTCTCCCTTCGTTCCATTCTGGTGCGCCACAGCTCTGTTGTGACTCGGCGGATCGAAAGCCAGATAGTAACTCGCCTCTTGAAAAACGGTTCGATCGGTAACCGTTCTTCGAAACAGCCAAATCTCTAGTAACCTGCGCTTCGCTGGCCTAGTAGCCCGTCTTCGCCGGTTCCGCCTCCTCAGCCTCAGCCTTCTCGGCCTTTGGCAGTTTGAAGTATCCCACTACGCCGATTCCGACGAGCATCGCAGCGCTTGCATAATACAGGTTCTGAATCCCAATCTTCTCCGCCACCGGGCCAGCGACGAACATCGAGATCACCTGCGACCCCGCGACCAACGACATCAGGCAGCTCATTACTCGTCCTAAGAGTTCGTGCGGTGACTCGTGCTGGATCAGCGTCGTCGCCGTAATAAAAATGGCGGACGCAGACAGGCCCAATCCGAGCATTCCCACCGCGGTCGATCCCATGGCGCCGAACGCCACTGTGGTCAATACCGCTATGCCCATTCCGCCCAGACCGTAAACCACCAGATTCTGCTGCGGGATGTGCCGCGCAAACCGTGTGAGCAACTGCGTCCCGACGATCATGCCGATGCCGATCAGGGTATTCAGCACGCCGAACACCCCGGACGTCGAGTGCAGTACATCGCGTACGTAGATGGAGAGCAGCGCGCCGAAGCAGCGCATCGCGAATATCCCCGCCGTCATCGAGAGAATCACAAAAGAAATCGTCGAGTGCTTAAAGATGAAGCCAAATCCCTGCCGCATCGAATCGAGCACCGCGCTCGATTCCGTGCGCACCGCTGGTCGCTCGATGGTCAGCGTCATTACCAGCGCCGCTGAAAAGAAAAAACTGAAGCTGTCGTAGAGGAAACAGGAGTTCGCACCGACAAGCTGCACCAGCTCTCCGGCGACGCTCGGGGCCACAATCAGCGACCCCTGCTGTGCCTGCGACATCAATCCATTCACTGCCATCAGCCCCGCCATCGGGACCAGCGTGCGCACCGCCACCGATTGCGCGGGAACGAAGAAGGCGGAGACCACGCTCATCGTGAACAGGATGGCGTAGACCACGTACAGGTCGTGCACAAACACCAGCGCCAGCACCAGCACGCCGCGGATCAGGTCGCTGGCGATCATCGTCCGCTTTAAGTGCCACCGGTCCACGAAGACGCCGGCTAGCGGGCTGACGATCGCCAGCGGCGCCATAAACGACACCAGCACCATCGCCACCTGCGTCGCCGTACCGTGCAGGTTAAACGTCACCACAGCGATGATCGCGAACACCGCCAGAAAGTCCCCGAACACGCTGACAATCTGCGCGATCCACAGGCGCCGCACGGGCCGAAGCCGCAAGACGTCACTAAAAGATAGAGGTGTCCCTGTTGTGGCCATATATTGAAATCCCCTTCCGAAGGCGGTAATACGCGATCTCAATTCCCGCGAGAACCAACGTTCAACGCCTTCTCGTCAGACTAACCGAATGAGGGCTGGGAAGTCGAGGGTTTAGGTCCATCAAATGTGGACTTTATTTCTCTTGTTATCAATGCGTTAGACATCCAGCGAGGCGGGTTGCTATTCTTAAATTGGGTACAGCATTGTGCCCGCTCTGACTCGATAACCACCCTTGCTTGCTGTGGGCGCTGCACAACGCCCACATTGCCGATAAACGGCGCATCGATCTACCCTTGGCGACTAGGCAGGATCTTTCGACCTAAAACAATTGACCAAGGCTTGCGGAGATCAGTCGGATTGCTGTCACCAGCATCGCAGAGCCAGGAGCACAGGTATCCCCATCGAGCGCGTGGTCTGCGTTTACGAATCGCTCTACTTACCAAAAAGCTATGTCTTCGTACGAGGTGCAAGAATCGTTGAGTATAGAAGCGGCCCGCACGATGAATTCCGTTCTTCGGACAAATGAAAATACCCAGTAACCATGCCGCAGATCACAAGATCAAGCGTGAGAATTGGATAACTATAGATCTTACCTTTAGAGTCGCCTCGTGGCAGGAACTGACGAATG
>JAFAQG010000055.1 GCA_019246575.1 Acidobacteriaceae bacterium | reverse complement strand
GCCATCCTGGCGCGTTTCGCATGAGATCGAGACTCAGGGCAGCGTCGAGGACGTCGACGACACAGACTATAGTTGGTTCGGCTCACAGATGAGGCAATTTGCGGGCGCCAATGTCTACAAAATGCCGATCGATCATCATGAGCTAATGGCGATGGTGGCCCCCAGAGCTTTGGTGCAAACGGGCGATAGCCTTTACTACTGGTTGGGAGATCGATCCGCCACTTTCGATTCAATGGCAACGGAGAAAATCTACAGCACCTATGGCATAGGAGACCGGTTCGGCTACTACATCGATTCGAATCACAACCACTGCGTGGTCCCGCCGTACCAGCAAGCGGCGATACAACCCTTCATCCAAAGATTCATGTTTGGTCAGAATGTCCCGACAAATCTTGCCGTCTCCTGGCAGGAAGCGGACGCTCTCCAAAGCGGCAATCAACCCACGATCAACCCCAACAGGTACACTGCGTGGTGGGGAAGTAGCACTCCGGCATTCCCGGCCAACGATGTTTGGAATACCGGCGGCGACATCATTTTGCCATCGGACCAAAGTCTAACGATCAACTCCGGCGACGCTGTTACGACAACCTATGCTGTGTCGATGCCCGGCAATCACGCCGCGGCGACAGTCACGTATCCGTATGGGCTCGCCGAAACTGACGTCTCGTGTTCCGACGGCACTTCTTATACGCTCACGATTCCGCTTGCTAATCAGTCCTTCACGATTCCAGCCGGCGACAACTCGTTGTATGCATCAACTCCGGGCGTCACGACGAACACTGGCTGCAGTAACGGGAGGCCGGGTCAAGTCACGGCCAGCTACTTCTTCGCGAAGGGAATACAAAACCCCGGCGCCGGCAACCCCGGATTATCCGGCTTCACAACGACCGATGGTACGCCTGCAACCGCTGACACGGACCCGCTGAATGTAACCTTCAACGTAAGCGACATCAGCACCGGCCAGGGTGGCGCCTGGGAGCCCTGGACCACCTTAAACTGGCAGAATCCGTACTCGTGCACGCCGCCCGGGTGTCCGTTGACGCCTACCATCGCGTGGCCCGCGCCAAGCACCACGATTTATGGCGTGCCCCTGAGTTCCGAGCAGTTGAATGCAACGGCGTCGGCGACGCTGATCTCAGGGCTGCAAGGCACCGGCACGACCGGGTTGTTGACAACGACTCCGGTCGCGGGCACGTTTACCTACTCGCCGGCCGCGGGAACGGTCCTGGACCCCGGGCCGCACACGTTATCGCTCACATTTACGCCGGACAATCTCGGCACCAGAAATAATAACTACACGGTCGCGACTGCGTCAGTACCGATCCTCGTCGGCACGGTCGCTATTACGACGACCGGGGCATTAAGCAGGGTAGGCAGCGGATATCAGCTTCTCGTTACTGTCAACAACGGTGGCAACGTCACAGCCCCGAACGTTCAATTGACGCAGGCGACGCTCGGAGCGGCGAACGGCGCAACGATACCGGCATCGCTTGGGGACATTCCCAGCGGCGGCTCGGCATCGGCCACTCTCATTTTCCCATCCTCGGCAGGAGCAGACGGAGCAACTGTCGCCGAGAAGTTATCCGGCACGTACGCTGGTGGAACCTTTGGCGGCTCGTTCCGCGCCACCCTGCCCTAAGTTACAGCTGAAAGCACAATATTCAAAAACAGTACAGAGGAGATGATGAAACTCAACATGAAACCAGCTGTAGCGGCGCTGCTCGCGGTAGGTTTATCGTCGGCGGCGGCGTACGCCGACAGCATAACTTTCACCTTGACTAATCCGAATGGGACCGTTCCCTACAACACCGGAGGCAGCCTGACATACGATGCTACGGTATCGGCTCCGGCCGGCAACGGCGCCCCGGTATTTTTGAACGGGGACAGCTTCAACGTCACTGCCCCGGTCACTCTGAACGACAGCGATTTCTTCAGCAACTTTCCGCTCTCGCTGGCGCCCGGTGCCAGCTTTACCGGGGGCCTGTTTGTGTTGACAGTGCCTCCCAATTCGCCGCTCGGGACCTTCCTAGGCACATTTACGCTCCTCGGCGGAGCCACCAACACCGGGACGAGCACTCTGGGCACAGTCAATTTCAGCCTCACCACCGTTACCCCCGAGCCATCAAGCATTCTGCTGCTGCTCACGGGTATGGCCGCACTTGGCATGGCTCTCCTCCGGCCCAGATTACATGAGAAAGCGCCTTAGGCCTTCCGCCGCTCTGCTCTCGATCGTAGCTGCGGCCGCGCTTTTCGGCATTCAGTCAAAAGACCGCGCGGAGGCGGCAACCGGGCCACAGGAGCCCGAGAACCTATACGGTCCCAGCTTCGCTTACCTCGCCTGGAATCTGTTCCTCGACGCCATGACGCCTACCAACGGCTCCTTAACATTCGAAACCTGGACCGAGCAATGTCAACTGAATCCCAATATGATGGGCTGCCCCGGCGGGACGAACGCCACAGGCGATCGCAAGCTCCGCATGCTGCACAGAAGCCCATTCGCCAAGAAGATACCAGGCACTGAATGCGGCGCAATGACTCCGACACCCGTCGGGGGATACCCGCCTCCTTCCAACTTGAAACCGGGCGCGATGTACTGCGAAGAGGTTTTCGTGAATCCGGCGGAAGCGTCCTTCGTGAGAAGGAGCCTTCTCACCACGCTCGTCGGCCAGCAAAGTTACGGCAAGGCGCGTAACGGGACAATCAACTTCCCGGGAACCGGCCTGAACGACTCTCGTCTTGAGCTTGACTCCGTTGAAGTGAAGGTCGACTGGGTGCCGGCTACGGCATATAAAAACCCGACCTTTGCCTGTCCCGATGCAGGCAATCGTCTGTACACTGAAACGATCAACGGCGCCTGTTATGCGCTCGCGGCCGTCCACATCAGTTCCAAAGTGATGCCCAATTGGCTATGGGCGACGTTTGAGCCAGACAGCAACGTTACCAATCCCAATCGCTGCGACCCCAAGCTCTACGGCCCTTGTTTCGATCCATGGGGAACGACCTCAACCCGACCCTATGAAAAGGGACACCCGGCACAGCAGAGCCCCGAGTTGCATCGAACCATGGCCGAGACGCATCTGAACCGGGCGTTTAACAATTACTTCCTCACCGGAGTGCAGACCCAATTCGTTGACGACAATGGACAACCCATTCTGCTGGGCAACTCTTTTATCGAGTTCAACCAGGGAGTGCCGCCCGGCAAATCGTCGTGCATCACCTGCCATCAGTACGCGTCTTTCGATGGTAAGCAGCCCCCGCAAGGTGCGCCGGAAAACAACTTCGGAAAACCGCCGCACGGCTGGCCCAGCACTGGGTACGCGTGCAATCAAAACCAAAATAGAAATTGCACGCCAGTGGTCCCGAATGCTACGACACAAGACTTTTCCTGGATCCTTGGTTTGATGCCGTATAGCGATGCAGGCGCCAAGGCGCACGCGAACAAATCGCAGTCGAGACCGAACAA
>JAFAQG010000050.1 GCA_019246575.1 Acidobacteriaceae bacterium | reverse complement strand
GTGGGCAGTGTGGTATCCGGGCGCTGAGCCGGGCGGCGGCAGTTTCATTGCGCAGCGCATGCTCGCTTCGAAGAGCGAGAGAGACGCGATGGCCGCCACGCTGTTCTTTAACTTCGCCCACTACGTAATCCGGCCTTGGCCCTGGATTTTGGTGGGACTCGCCTCGTTGATCGTATACCCGAACCTTTCCGACATTCAGGCCGCCTTCCCCCATCTCGATCCGGGGCTCGTGGGCCACGATATCGCCTATCCGGCAATGCTGAAGTTCCTTCCCGCAGGCTGGATCGGGTTGATGGTCGGGGGCCTGATCGCCGCAAACTCATCCACCGTTCTGAGCCTGCTCAACTGGGGAGCTTCCTACGTCGTTCACGATTTCTACCGCCGAGTCATCCGCCCCGGCGCTCCGGAGAAGCACTACGTTTCCGCCGGCGGAACTGCGACAGTGATGCTGTTTCTCGTCTCATCGGGCGTTGTATTCCTGCTCGATACAGCAAAAGCCAGCTTCAACATCATGCTGCAGGTTGGCGCCGGAACAGGACTGCTGTATCTGCTGCGCTGGTTCTGGTGGCGCGTGACCGCGTGGTGCGAAATCGTCGCGATGGCCGCCTCATTTCTGGTGTCGCTGGGGCTGGCGATCCTCGCCCGTCGTGGTGTTCTGCTGGAGACCGATGGCGCCCTGATCGTGACAGTGGTGATTACCACCGTGTGTTGGGTGGCAACCGCGTATTTGGGGCCGCAGACCGATGCGGCGACTCTGATCGATTTCTACAAGAAGGTCCATCCCGTTGGCCCAGGTTGGCGATACGTGCGGCGGAAAGCAGGCATTTCCGAAGACGCGGCGGCGCGGTATTCGCATCGCGAGAATATTCCGCTCTCGCTACTGGGGTGGGCGTCGGGAAGCCTCATGATCTGGAGCGCCCTGTTTGGTATCGGCGCGGTACTTTATGGGCGGTGGCGTCAAGGCGCGTGGCTGTTTGCGGTATTCGCCGCGGCCGCATGGTTGCTCATCCGCGTGGTGCGGCAACTCTGGGACTGACCCTAGTTCTCAACCAGCGACAGGATCGCGCGCTCAATATCGTCGACCTGGGGAATACACGCGGTCTCGAGGGGTTTCGCAAATGGGACCGGCAAGTCTGCCCCGGCAAGCAATTTGGGCGCGGTCTTCAGGGTCGTGAATGCCTCGCTCACCACTTGCCGGATAATGTCGGACCCCACGCCGCAGCGAGCTGGGGATTCGTGCGCCACAAGCAAGCGGCCGGTCTTGCGAACGGAATCCAGAACAGCTTGCAAGTCGAATGGATTGAGCGTGCGCGGGTCGACGACTGCGACGCTCACCCTGCCTTGAAGCCGGTCGGCGGCTTCCACCGCCTTGCGCGCCATGAGCGAGTAGGCGACCAGGGTAACTTCAGTTCCCTGGCGGCGTACGATGGCTTTGCCGAGCGGGATTGCACCCTCATCGTCGGCCACCTCTTCCGCGACCTCGAACATGGCTTTGTGCCACAAAAGAATCGCGGGATTATCGTCGCGGATCGCGCTCTTCAACAGTCCTTTAAGATCGGGGACCGTGGAGGGCATGATGACCTTCATGCCGGGTTCGTGCAGGAACCACGACTCAAGGGACTTCGAATGATGCGCCGCCTCGCTGGTCCCAGCGCCGCAGGGCGCAACAATGGTCATCGGCACCTTCATGCGGCCCCCCGACATGAAGCGCAGCTTCGCGCCCTGGTTCATCAGAGGGTCCATGCACTCGGTCACGAAATCGACGTATTGAAGTTCGGCAACGGGGCGCAACCCTGCGATCGCGGCCCCCACGGCTGTGCCGATAATTGCAGACTCTGACAGCGGCGTATCAAAGACCCGGCGCTTGCCATATTTCTTTTGCAGTCCCACGGCCAGCCCCCATACGCCGCCGAATGCGCCGATATCCTCGCCGAAAAGGCAGACGCGCTCGTCGCGGCGCATCTCCTCGTCAAGTGCTGAGTTTAAAGCTTTGATGGTTTTGAGAGCCGCCATCTAAGCCCACAGTGTTCCGTGGAGTTGGTCCGGTTCGGGCGCCGGGCTCGCTTTCGTAAATGTCACCGCGGCCTCAACGCGCAGTTTTTCCGTAGCATCGATGCCGTCGAGCACTTCCGGACTGACCGGATCGGTCATGGACAAAAGATATGACCGGAACGCCGGGATCGGATCGCGCTCGCGCCATTGCGCGCTTTCTTTATAAGGCCGGTGCTCCGGAATCACCATGCAATGGGGATGATGCCGGTAGGTCTTACATTCCACCAATGTGGGACCCAAACCCTCGCGCGCCCGCAACACGGCATCGCTTGCGGCTTCCCGCACGGCAAGCACATCGTTGCCGTCTACACTCAGGCCTGGAATTCCGTATGCCGACGCACGGCCCGCGATGTCGGGTAGCGGGCAATTGACCGAGACGTGAGTCGTTGCGGCGTAGAGGTTGTTTTCGCAAACGTAGACCACGGGCCAGCGCATCAAGGCCGCCATATTCAGCGACTCATGAAACGAACCCTGCGATGCGGCGCCCTCTCCGAAGAAAGCCACCGTAACGCGGCCGTTGCCGAGATAGACGGACGCGTAAGCGGTCCCGAGACAAAGCGGCAATCCGCCGCCGACCACACCGTTCGTTCCCATAAAGCCGGTCTCGGCATCGTAAAGATGCATCGATCCCCCGTGGCCGCGCGACACCCCCGTCGCACGGCCGTTGACCTCGGCGGCGACGCGATCCAAATCCACGCCTTTCGCGATGGCATGGCCGTGCCCCCGATGCGTGCTGAAAACGTAGTCATCGGCTCGCAGCGCGGCGCAAACTCCCACCGCGACGGCTTCTTCACCGACATAAGTATGAAGAGCGCCCGGGAAATCGCCGGCTTTCATGCGCGCCGCAAAGATCTCCGCCATTTTCAGCTCGAAAAGGCGGATGCGGAGCATTTGCCCATACATCGCCAGTAAAGGGCCATGCCGCTGCGCCCCCGCACTTTCCGATCCATCTTGAGTCAATCCAGACCTGGCACTCGACAAATTCAAAGGTGTTTCCCGTCCGCCAAGATTACATTGCATCGTTTATTTTGTCAACTAAAATATGTCTGAGCGGAGCTAGGAAAGGATCGGCAAGCCCGATTTGAGACGGCTCCTTCGGCGCGGCGCCGGCGGGGATACCACGGGGGCGTTCGGCGCAGGGGCGCTAAAATGACACGGCTCGCACATACGCTTCAGCAAACGCGGCTCGGCAAGCGAATTATGAAAGGCAAGCGATGCCGCACCCTTCAATCCGATGTCCAGTCCCAGAGCACTGACGGTGATCTCGAGGCCCTCCGTCAACTTCGGCAACGTGTGGCGGAGAATCTCGTCTTTCACTTTACCGAGCAAGACGTCCTGGGCTTCGTCAACATCGCCGCCGAAGATGATTAACTCGGGATTGAGCAGGTTTACCGTGTGTGCAATCGCGAGGCCTAGGCACTTGGCCGCACGGTCCAGCACTTCCACTGCAGTCCGATCCCCCTGACGCGCCGCTTCGAAGACTTCCGTTACTCGCATGGCGCGCGCTTGACGGGTTCGTTTGTTCCTTTCAAGATACTGCCGGACGATGTTCGGGCTGGATGCGATCGCCTCGAGGCACCCGAAGCGGCCGCAATTGCAGCGGTCCTTCGCTTGCGGATCGATCGTGATATGACCGACTTCTCCAGCCATGCCATGATGGCCTTCGAGCAATCTGCCCTGTACCAGCGCCCCAATACCGACACCGATGCCGAGGATCACGTAGATACAGTTCTTCTTCCCCTGCGCGGCGCCCACCGAGCGTTCCGCAAGAATACACGTGCGGTGATATTTCTCGACGAAAATCGGCAGTGACACGCGTTTCTTGAGTTCGTCAATGAGAGGGAACCCCGACCAGCCCAGATTGAAGGCGGTGACGCGGCCATGTTCGCTGATCCCCGGATGGCTGATACCCACGGCGAGGGCTTGGGAGCGCTCGTGGGGGTTCAAATTTCGCAGCACCCGATCGATACCGCCGATGATCCGTTGAATATCGAGAGTCTCACCAAAGTCGATGTCTGCCTCCCACCGGCAACGGATATCGCCGACAAAGTTCGTGAGCGCAAACCGGATGCTCGTGCCTTCGAGATCTACGGCGACAAAGTACCCCGCATCGGCGTTCAGTTTGAGGAGCTCGCGTCTGCGGCCGCCGTTGGATTCGATTTGGCCCACGCGGAGCACAAGGCCCCGCTCCATCAGCAGCTGGAGCGCATGGCTGACGCTCGCCGGGTTCAGGCGCGTCGATTCGAGGATATCGGCGCGTGTCACCGTACGGCGCTGGTACAGATTGCGAAGCACGCGGCGCAGCCATTCATCTGCCACTCGGGGCATTCGCTGTCCATTCTTGCACGATGGAGCGCAGGCAATTTTCCTCAAATACTTCTTTTCAGAGTTAAAGTCGGCGTGCTAGTATGATCCGGATAAACCAGATGAGGCGGCAGATCCTTCTGGATAAACTGAACGAGGCCGCGAGCGACGTCACCGTATCCGGATGGCTGGTCTCGATTGGCGACGTGATCGCCGAAGGCGACCCGATCATGTCTGTGGAGACGGATAAGGTTGTAGTGGATCTCCCGGCGCCCATAGCCGGACGTGTCGTGGCGTTGCTGGTAGACCCTGGCCAGACGGTTAAAGTAGGGGAGCCGATATTGGAAGTGGAATGAGGCGACCCAAAAGCCGCGAGGAGGATGCACTGACACGTCGAGGCTTCTCACAGCTCCTGGCTTCGGGCGCGGCGGCATCGTCGTTCACAACCGTTCCCGCCGCGAGCCTTGTCGCAGAGCAGGTGTCGGGCAGCAATACTCCTGTAGCAAGTTCTGAAGTAGCGGAGTTTCCGGATAGCCGTGCCGGCGGCACTGAGTGAAACCTTCGGCATATGTGGTTCCCACTCGCTCGCCGTGCGCCTTCGACCAGCGTTCCATCTGATCCAGATAGTCGTCGATGCCGTGATGTTTCGCGAGCCACGCCCGTTGGCTTCGATGTTCAGCAAGCATCGCGCGCTTCGTAGCAAACACCGAGTCAATGTTAATGAAAAAATCGCGACACGCATCCTTCCCGGCTCCGATGGGGTCCATGAAATAGAGATGAGGAACGGCTGGAAGAGGATCGGCAGCGCTGAATTCCCGGGTGCAGTAGTTCGGGGCGGGCGCAGCAAAGCACGCGTCGCGCACCAGGGCACTCGTCGTCTCGTGGTCGCACATATAGTCGATGGGCGCGGAGGTTACGACGATATCGGGCTTTGCGCTTCTTAGCAAAGCCGTAACGCGGCGCCGTGCGGAATCGGTCGAGAAGATACTAAGATCCCGAAATTCGGCGCACGTGTAAGTGGCGCCGATGAGTGCCGCCGCTCGGCCCGCTTCTTCACGCCTGATGGCGGCAATCTCATTCGCGCTATGCTCATGTGAGCCGCAGTCTCCGGGCGTCATGGAACTGATGCTCACACCGTGGCCTTGCTGGGCAAGCAGAGTGAGTGTTCCAGCGCACAGAATCTCAACATCGTCCGGATGGGCGTGAATGGCGAGAACTTGTACCGGACTCCGGGTGTTCATGTCGAAGATTTGCGCACCCATCGATCTTCAACGAAAGATGCGTCGATTTCGTTCCAGCTACCGAATTTAGCGGCCATTTGGCCCCCGTCGACTAACAGGGTCGCGCCGGTGATGAAGGATGCAGCATCGGACAGCAGGAAGGCCGCCGCGGTTGCGACTTCGTCCGGTTCTCCGCCTCGCCCCAAAGGTATGTGCCGAAAGTATTCTTGAATCCGAGCTCTATCGCCGAAATAATCCGCGGTAAGGCGCGTGCGAATTAGGCCCGGACACAGGGCGTTAACACGGATGCCGTACGGCCCGAATTCGTTTGCCGCGGTATGCAGAATTCCGAGCATCCCGGCTTTACTGGAGTTATAAGCAACCAGGCCCGCCTCGCCATCGAAGGCGTTGGTGGACGCAACCATGAGTATCGCCCCGTTCCCGTTCTCCTTCATCGCCGCTGCGGCAATCTGCACGACGTGAAACGTGCCTGTGAGATTGACGTCGATGGTGCGCCGCCAGACGTCCGGCGAAGCTGTGAGCAGATGCTGCGGAGTCACAATGCCAGCACAGTGGGCGAGTATGGATACGTTCTTCACTTCCGCAACTGCACGTTCCAGCGAAGAGCGATCAGTTACATCAGCAACAATGGCTCGCGCACCGATGGATTCTGCAACCCGGTGAGGATTTTCCGATTCCAAGTCCAAAATCCAGACGAATGCGCCGGAGTGCTGCAACCGGCGTGCGATAGCAAAACCAATCCCGTTCGCGCCGCCGGTAACGATCGCAACTTTGCCTTTGAGTTTCAGCTCCAAGTCGAACCTCGCGCCATAAAACGCTCATTTGCCTCTGTTGGCGTGGCGAGCCGCGCGCTATTGTTCAGGGCTGCAACTGCGCAAAAGGAATACCTCAGGACAAATCCTCGAGGAACCGACCGGTCGTGCGCTCCCAAAACCCTTATTGCCCGCCGGTGGTGCTATGATTGCCTTGCAAAGAAAGATTGATTCTGATCTCCTATTGTGTTTGCTCTTTCGTGCCTCGAAGAACTGGAATGCCTTTGCTTCCAGCGGTGCCGTCTGTCACGATTGATGTTACAACGCGCCTATATCAACGCCGACCGGCAGATAGGCCGAATTAGCGCGATCT
>JAFAQG010000038.1 GCA_019246575.1 Acidobacteriaceae bacterium | reverse complement strand
CCGCGAGAGACGGTCGAGCGCGCCGGCCAAGTGATAAATCGCATTGTCCGGCACGGGCATGGAACTGTGGCCGCCTTTGTTGTGGACTTCCAAGCGGAAATTGACCACGTATTTCTCGCTGAGCTGGACGTCGTTGGCGACTTTCTTGCCGTTCAACTCCTCGCCCCAGCCGCCCTCATTGAGACAGAGCTCGGCGTCGACTAAATCGCGATGGTTTTTGATGAGCCAATCGGCGCCGTTGTATGGTCCGCCGCCCTCCTCGTCGGCGGTGAGGGCGACGATGATGTCGCGATCGGGAGCAAATCCTTCGCGCTTGAGACGGATGAGCGTAGCGATCCAAATCGCGGCTTGCGCTTTGTCATCGGCAGTGCCGCGGCCATAGAAATAACCGTCGCGCTCGGTAAATTGGAACGGGTCCATGGTCCAGTCCTCGCGCTTGGCTTCGACGACATCCGTGTGCGCGAGCAGCAGCAGCGGCTTGCGAGTTCCTTTTCCGTGGTAGCGGGCAACCAGGTTGGCTTTTTTGGGAATGGCGCCGCCGAGATAGAGATCAGACGCGGGAAAGCCGGCGGCTTTGAGACGCTCGGCCATGGCTTCCGCAACGGGCGTCGTGGCGCCGGTCGAGTAACCGGATTTGATCTCGACGATTTGCTTATAGATGTCGTGCGCGAGCTGTTGGTCGGCGGGCGGCGGCAGGACATCGGCGGCGAGACAGGGAAGCACAAGCGAGTACAGCAGGGCGAAGGAGCGCATGCAACATATTTTAGGCGTCGCTTTCGGCGCCTTTCAGTTGCGGTTTCGGTTCGCGAGTGAAGAAGAGCTTGCGCAGCCAACCAAGCAGGAGTACGTTGGCGGAACCGAGGAGAGCGGCGAACATGGCGTTCTTTTGCATGGCATCCCAGAGATCGAGGCCCTGCGCTTTGCCCTTGAGCTCGGCCCAGGCTTTGCCAGACATGCTGACCTGGAGGGTGTCGGATCCGACGATCAGGTCGCGGACCTTCAGTTTAGAACTGCGGAAGGCGCTGAGATGCAAGTCTGGCGGTTCTTTGGCTGTAGTTCCATCCTCCTGAATCGGCCGGAGCGTCAACTCGCGGGCGAGCAAAGGGCCTAGCTGAGCGGAGCGGAATGGCTTGTCGGTGCCGCCCCATCCGGCGGGAGAAATCGAAACAAACTCGATGCGGAAGGAGGAATGCGGCGAGACGACGAATTGCATCGGGTGGTTGACGATGCCGCGAAACCAGTCGCCACTCTGCAGGCGCTTGTGACAGCCGGTGGCTTTGTTTTCGCGTCCGGGAGGCCAGTCGGTTTTCACGTTAACGATGAGCGCGGCGGCATCGGTGCGGACTTGAACCTGCCGTGCGTGGTTGAGGCCGGGCGCGCCAAGTTGCAGGAGGTGAAATTCAGCGCCGGTGGAGGAAGCGCCCGCGGGTTCAATCGTAAGGAAGCAGCGGCAGCTATCGGTGGGATCGGCCGAGCTGTCCTCGTGCGTGATGTAGTGCCAGGAGCGCGCGTCAAGCGGAGGCGCGGGAGGGAAGGCGGAGAGCAGTGAACTGGTCGCCTGGCCAAGCTGGGCGCGATCAAAGTCCAGATCGACAGTTTCAAAAGGACCGCCGTCATAGGTCAGGAAATTGTGATGGCTGCTGGTGTCGGTGCCGCCGATGACGATTTCTTGTGCGCCGAGAGAAGCCGCTGCGGTATGAAGATCCTCGACTCCGTCGATATTGAGCGGCCAGGGAACGTCTTTGAAGAAGACCTGCAGGAGCGCAGCCGCCAGGAAGATGGCGACGGCACAAGCTTTGCGAAACCATGGGCGGCTGAAGAGGGAACTGTTCACTCGCGTGGCGTTCACTCCTCGATCCGCACGATCTCGGGCGACCACGCGATTACCCAGTCGCCGCCGTGATTCGCGCTGAACCAGGCGCGAATCTGTAAGAGATGCTGGCCGACGGACGCCTTCTTCGCATCCCAGCGCTTATCCGAGATTTCGGTGTCGACTCGTACGGGATCGTCGATTTTTTGCTGGTCTTCGAGCTGGGCCATGATGTTGCCGTCGACGGGAGCTACGCGCTCGAACTCAGCGGTCACTTTCTCGAAGTCGGCATGAGAGTGGAAGCCGTACACGGCGCCCTGTTTTTCGCGCGGATGCACGGAAGGTGGCGAGAAGCGCACCTGGTCAATCGCTACAGAGCCGACGGCTCGCGGGCCGCAGCCCCAGCCGAAGACGCGCACGTAACGGTGACGTACGTCTCCGGGAGTACTGCTCAACGCACTGAGCGTGCAGTTAGCGACTACGGGTTTATGGCCGAGGCGCGGCGGCAGAGAAAAGATCGTTTGACGATGGCCTACGGCGCTGCCGTCCAACAAATATTGGAAAGGATCCTGACCTTCGACGGAAACGGTAACCATATAAATGCCTGGCTCGCGAAGCTCGTAATCGAGCACCATCGGCCAGCTGCCCTGAACGAAGCCCAGCACGGATAAGGAACTCATGCTGTAGAGCAGC
>JAFAQG010000004.1 GCA_019246575.1 Acidobacteriaceae bacterium | reverse complement strand
TCTGCCGCTTACTCGTCGGACCGGTGATGCAGTTCTATTGGTTCTGGACCCCCCAATACCTGTTTCACGCGCGCGGCCTGACTCTCGCGGAGATCGGCTTGTTCTCCTGGATCCCATTCTTATTTGGCGATATCGGCAGCATCGGAGGGGGCTGGATCGCCGGCCTGCTCATCCGCCGGGGGTTCACCGTCAACACGGCCCGGTTCAGCACGATGTACTTCGGCGCAATCTGTTGCCTGCTTAGTATCGGTGTCGTAACAGCCGCGACAACGGCGTCTGCGATCGGATTCATCTCGCTGGTGCTATTCGGGAACACGTTCCTCTCCGCGAACATGTTCGCAGCCATCTCCGACCTTGTGCCTCGTGCGGCTGTTGGGCGAGTAACGGGAATGACGGGTATTGCAGGAGGCCTTAGCGGTTTAACATTTCCCTTAGTTACCGGATGGCTTATCGATCACGTGTCGTATGTGCCCGCGTTTTTTATTGCCGCGTTGATGCCGCTCGCCGGAGTTGTCGTATTGCATGCAGTCCTTGGCCGGATTCAAGCGCGCCCAACCCCTTCCATATCTGAAAATGTCGGCTTAAGTTGTTAGGGAATCGACCGACCCAGTCATGAATGCCTTGTTCTTATCGCCCACCCAATAGCGCTCACCCGCAATACACCAGATGAATTCGAGCGGCGATTCCTGCGAGAACACCGGATGATAATTCAGGTACGGAATTGTTACTAAGTCGCCTTCACTTACGTTATGCACGAACGACAGCGTCTCCGGGGATTCGTAGACTTCCATGGATCCGTGGCCTTTGAGGAAGATATAGGTCTCTTCCTGGTCGGTGTGGTTGTGTGGCGGCCATGACCTCGCATACGGCTCAAAAAACGTATAGCCGGCGACAAGCTTATCCGCACCTTCCGAGACATCGAACATCATATATACGTTCTTGCCTTTGAGCCTGCGGATCCGGTCTTCGCGGCGCGAGAACTCGTCGAATTTCGAGTGGAACACGGGATGTGCATTCTCGGCGGGCGCTGTCGTTTGAATCAGCGTGGCGGGTGCATCCTGGTCGTTTGCCAAAACGAACTGCGCACCCCGCGGAACGTACAACGTATCGTAGGGGCGTAACTGAAAGCTTCTTCCATCTAACTCGACTGTCGCCTCGCTCTTCCACATGAAAAGCAAGCTCTCGCGCTCAGGGAAAGAGTAAGTGAACGACCGGCTACGAGCGGGCAAGTAGTATTCACCGCAATCGAGAAATTGCAAATTTGCTTCCGAGTGCAGAAACCGCTGCCGGAACACGACGCCGGGTTTCTCATTACGGAACAGAACGCCGGGCTTGACGCCCGATTCCGTTTCCTTTGGAGTCGTAATTACTCCTGCCATATCTCTGATTTCAGCATCCGCGAGTTACGCGAGTTCTTCCCAGGCCACGCGTTTCTTTTCCCAATACGCCTTCGTCGCAAGGTGCACGGGATTACACGCTTCGATACCCTGCTCCACTCCCGCATTGAGCTTCGCCGAACCGGCGACGGCATCGACGAAATTACGCGCGTGCGCTAGCTCCAGAGGCCCGCTCGCCTTCACAACCTGCTTCTCGCCTTTATTCGGCATGAAAATGTATCGCTCTCGCGAGATATCGAGCGAACCTTCTGTACCCAGGAACACCACGGTCGGCGTTTGCGCCTTTAACGGCAAAACGCTCGATTCGAAAGTCAGGTTCCAGCCGGCCGCGTACTCGAGGATCGCATTCACAGTATCCGGATTGATTCGGCCGTCGTGATCGGGCCCGTAGTAGATTCCGCCCGTCGTCGCCGCATTCAGCGGATGCGTCTCGTTCAACATCCATTGCGCGACGTCCGCCCAGTGCGTCAGGATGTCCGCCAACAGCCCGTTCCCGTAGTCGGGGAAATAGCGCCACGAATCGTAACGGACCCATTCGAACGGCTTCTTAGGCACCGAACCTAGAAAGCGATCCCAATCGAGCCCCGGCGGCTTCGGCCGCGGCCCCAGATGCCGCTCTTGCCACGGGAAATCGCTCCACATCGTGCGCACAATCACTACTTTGCCGAGCTTATTCTTTCCGAAAATCTCTTCCTTCGCCCGAATGTAATGCTCGCCGCTGCGCTGCTGCGTTCCGCACTGAAGCACTCTCCCGCTGCTCTCCACCGCTTTCCG
>JAFAQG010000910.1 GCA_019246575.1 Acidobacteriaceae bacterium | reverse complement strand
CGGGTTATTTCATCACCGCCATCCTCAATGTCCCTGTCTGGAATTGGGGCACAACTCACAGCAAGCTAAAGCAGGCGGAATACAACCGCAACCAGGCACGCGTCGAGCTCTCCCAGGCGCAACGCGACGCGCTCAGCAACCTGAATTCCTTCTACAGGGAGGCCGAAGCCGCGCGCTCGGAAGATGCGACCCTTCGCGAATCCGCCACTCTGGCCGCCGACAGCCTGCGTCTGACTACGTTGCGCTATCAGGCCGGCGAAGCGACTGTGCTTGAGATCGTCGATGCCCAGAACGCCCTGGCAACTGCTCGGAACGCCTTTGCCGACGGCCAGCTCCGGTATCGGACTGCTCTGGCAACCTTGCAGACGCTAACAGGGAATTTCTAACTTTCCTCCTCAGCAGCGTACGCCAAAGCCTGCGGGTGATCGGCAGGACTCGGCAGCAATTTCCAGCTGATCGCCGTCACGCTCTCTTCGAGCGATAGGCGGGTCACGACTTGTTCGAGGAGATTGTCATCTCGTCCCGTCAGTTGTAGGTCTGCGTCCACGAGGATCCCGCGCGGCGTATCCTCGCTCTTCAGCGCATACAACGTCAACGGAAGCCTGCCTACCGTTTGCAGCAGCAGGATGCGTACACGGGATTCATCTTGTGTCCGGCAGGTGCATTCGAGGTGGTAGTAGACTTCCTCCGGCTTCTCGACGCTGGGCGGATGCAGCTTGTAGGCGAGAGGCCGGAGCACAGTATTCGTGAGAAGAACCCCGAGCACCACGACGGCAGCGTAATGAATGAAGCCCAGCGCAGTGATTACTCCAATCGCGGCTGAGCACCAGATTGTCGCCGCCGTGTTGAGGCCGCGCACCTGCATGTTCTCTTTAAAAATGACGCCCGCACCGAGGAAGCCGACCCCCGAGACAACGTAGGATACGATGCGCCCTTGCGCGCTTGAGTCGCCATGGATGAGAAATCCCGACATTGCGAAAACGCATGCTCCCGCCGAAACAAGAGCGTTGGTTCGGGTACCCGCCATGCGCTGCCGCCACTGGCGTTCGAGGCCAATGACGGCGCCAAATACGATCGCCAGCGCGAAGCGCATAGAGAATAGTTGAATCGATATGCCGTTCACAGTTGTCGATCACCCTTACTGTTACACACGTCAACCCTGCTTCCGCTGATCGTGCCAACCTGATAACATTGCCTGCCGTGACATATCGTCTTGTTTTGCTTCTGCTCGTAACTGCCTGGTCGGCGGTATCGCAAATCCAATCCAGCGCCGTGGGCCACGAGTACCGGCAGGATGATTGGCCCAGCATCGCGGCCTCCCCCGACGGCAGCCTGTGGGTGGCTTGGCTGAGTTTCGTGGGAGAGCGCGACGACCTCGCAATCCGGCACTATCGAGATGGTCAGTGGAAGAACCTCCAATGGGTTCCCAATACCAGCGGCGATAGCTGGATTCCGCAAGCCGGTGTGGACGCGCAAAATCGTGTCTGGATCGTGTGGCCGCAACAAGTGAACGGGAATTGGGATATCTACGCCCGCCGCTACGATGCCGATAAGCAGGAATGGAGCGCGCTCGAGCGGCTCAGCACCGATCCCGGATCGGATTCGAACCCGCGCCTTGCCACGGATGGCAACGGCAAGCTGGCTGTCGTGTGGCAAGGATTCCGCGGCAAGAACAGTAACGTTTTCTGCCGCATCATGACGGGCGATAAATGGGGCCCTGAAGTGCGTGTGACCAACCGTCCCGCAAACGATTGGGAGCCCGCCGCCGCATTCGACAGCCGCGGCAATGTTTGGGTTGCATACGACAGTTACAAAAACGGCAACTACGACGTGTTCATGACCGAACTCGAAGCCGCACAAACGCCGCAACCGGAGATCACGGTCGTGGCTACTCCGAACTTTGAGGCGCGAGCGACGGTTGCTGTCGATACCACGGATCGCGTTTGGGTGGCGTGGGAGGAAGGCGAGCCGAACTGGGGTAAGGACAACGGCTTCGTGGTTCGCGACACAGCATTAGGCGTAGGCGTCCCGCTGGGCGGTGTGCGCCGGGCAATGATCCGCGCGCATGAGGGAAACAAGTGGATGCAACCCGCATCCGCATTGAACAAAATTCTGCCGGGACAGAACTCGTTTCAGCCGCATGTATTTTCAGACGGGCACGGCTCGGTTTGGGTGGCCGCTAAGTGTCACTTGAAGGCGGCTGGCGGAAACGCCAATCGAGGCTACTGGGAATACTATTTGACGCACTTGGACGGCAACACCTGGACGAAGCCCGTGATGATCCCCGACAGCCGCGGACGGTCCAGCACGCGCGTCAGCGCGACGGTTGCAAAAGATGGCAATTTCTGGCTGGCGTGGTCTACCGACCAGCGGAAGATCGAGTTTTCTCACCGCCCCATCCGGCAGCAAGTGCTTGCCGGTTCGATTCCCAACACGCAGGCCACGGCCGTTAGTCTTCAGCCGGCCGTGAACGAGCGCGTTTCTGCACAATCAGGCGGACATGGCGATGAGGCGGGCGACGTTCGCGGCATTCGCGCATACACGTCCGACGTGGATGGCAAGCCGATGCACATCATGCGCGGAGATTTCCACCGTCACACGGAATTAAGCTGGGACGGAGGCGGCACCAACGACGGCAACCTGCAAGACTTCTATCGCTACATGATCGACGTCGCCGCCATGGATTTCGGGGCCTCCACAGACCATCAGGGTGGCGGATGGCCGTACTGGTGGTGGTACACGCAAAAAATGACCGATATGTACCACGTACCCGGTGCTTACGTTCCCATCTTTGGCTACGAGCGCAGCGCGGCCTGGCCATTCGGTCACCGCAACGTCTTTTATGCCAAGCGATCCGACTCCCGCATGGTCCCGTTTTTTCTCAAGGAGGGAGTAAAGCAGTTCTCGCTTCCTCTGGGTCTCATGGGGGATGACCCCGATCCCGGCACATCCGATCTCGCCGCAAACGACACCCGAATTCTGTATGAGGAGGCAAAGGCGCACAACGGCCTCGTCATTCCACACACTTCTGCTACGCGCATGGGAACCAACTGGAGCGATAACGACCCGAGTATGGAACCGGTGGTCGAAATCTTCCAAGGCTGCCGCGCGAATTCTGAACAGGAAGGCGCACCGTTCGATTACGCAATCAACGCGCCGAACTACGCCGCTTTGCGTAACCAGGCTGGTTTCTTTAAGGAAGGCTATGTGTCAAACGCATGGGCCAAAGGTTACAAGCTGGGGATCATCACCAGTTCCGATCACAACGCGACGCACATCTCGTACGCAATGGTCTACACCGACGATCCAACCCGGCAAGGGATTCTCGATGCCATTCGCAGACGCCACACGTACGGAGCGATGGACAACATCATTCTGGATGTGCGCATGGGCGATCATTTCATGGGCGATGAGTTTCAGCTTTCGGAAACTCAGCCCATTCATGTGAAAGCGCGCGCCACCAAGCCCGTCAGAACAGTCGAAGTGATCAAAGACAGCAAAGTCGTCTACACCACGCAGCCGGCAAAACGCGATGTGGATTTCCAATTTCGCGACAGCAACGTCGGGAGCGGCCGCCATTTTTACTACGTGCGCCTGCAGCAGGAAGATGGAATGCTGGCCTGGTCGAGTCCGTTTTTCGTCAACTACTAAGTTCGCCGGCGCGTTCAGCCGCACTGCATCCACGTGCGGATGTTCAAGGGATACGCCCTATCGCCGGCAGAGTCAGGTCCGCAATCTCGTTCGCAAACTCGAGTGTTAGCGGCGCATGCCCGGCCAGCAGGCGGAAATAGATCGGACCATACATGAGATCGAGCACGGACGCAAGATCCGCATCCCGGCGCAACGATCCGTTTGCCTGGTGACGTCGCAATACCGACATCGCCTCCGTCCGGCGCGGCTGAATCCACACCGACCGGAACGCCTCCGCCATCTCCGCATCGCTCTGCGCAGCTGCAAGAAATGCCTTAAAAACGCCGCCTCGCCCGCTACTCAGCAGCTTGATGAAGTTCTGAAGCTGTAGCCGCACATCCTTGTTCAGGTCGCCCGTGTCCGGAAACGGCATCTCCTCGGCCACCCGCGCCCGCAACGCCTCAATCAGCACAGCCGCTTTATTCGGCCACCACCGGTAAATTGTCGCTTTGCTTGCTCCGGCGCGGTCCGCAATCGCATCCGTCGTTGCATCGGCGCAGCCTAGTTCTTCTACCAGCTCCAGCGCCGATTCGAGGATCCGCTTGCGCGCAATCTGATCCCGCGGCCGCCCACGCCCGTTCGGCGTGATTTGCTTGTTGTCGTTTTTCTTGATAGCTGCGGACATTGCGCGGTAATGCGAAGACGGTACAGCGTCGTCACATATCTGATTCGCCCATACGACGAAGGTCGCAGGTTTTCGAAACTTACCAGTACTAAAAATAATCAGTCTAAGTACTGGAGGCCTCCCTCCGGACAGCTCGCATGTGGATCGTTAGAACAGCTCTCAACCGGCCGTACACGTTCATCGTCCTGGCCCTGCTCATCCTTCTCGTCAGCCCGCTCGTAATCCTCCGGACGCCCACCGACATCTTTCCCAATATCGATATTCCGGTTATCGCTATCATCTGGAACTATAACGGGCTGAACGCGGCGGAAATGGAAGGGCGGATGACTTCGATTTTCGAGCGAGTTCTCACGACCACGGTCAACGACATCGAGCACATCGAATCCACAACTCTGAACGGCACGGCGATTGTCAAAGTCTTCCTCCAGCCATACGCGAACGCAACGACAGGCGTGGCCCAAGTCACATCGGTCAGTCAGAGCATTCTGCGGCAGATGCCGCAAGGCGTCGTGCCTCCGCTGATTCTGATGTACAACGCATCGAGCGTGCCGATCTTGCAACTCTCGCTTTCCGGCAAGGGGCTGCAGGAGCAGGATCTCAATGATCTAGCACTGAACTTCCTTCGAACTCAGCTCGTGACTGTGCCGGGCGCGGTCATCCCGTATCCGTACGGCGGAAAAAGCCGGCAAGTCATGATCGATCTGAACCCGGCCCGACTGCAAGCGACGCGATTGTCACCCGTTGACGTCAATGCAGCCGTTGCTGCTCAGAACCTGATTCTGCCTTCGGGAACGGCGAAGGTCGGGCAGTTCGAATACAACGTGGACATGAATTCCAGCCCGCCGCGAATCTCCGACATCGGCGCATTCCCGGTGAAGGTTGTCGGAAACTCGGTAATCTACATGCGCGACGTGGCGAACATCCGGAATGGATTCGCGCCGCAGACAAACATCGTCCGCACCGACGGCCATCACGGCGTTCTGGTCAGCATTCTGAAGGCGGGCAGCGCTTCGACGCTGAAGGTCGTCCAAGGCATTAAGGACCTGCTGCCGAAAGTTCAAGCGACTTTGCCCGCCGCGCTCCGGATTCGCCCACTCGCCGATCAATCGATCTTCGTGCGCGGCGCAGTGAACGGCGTCATCCGCGAAGCGATCATCGCCGCTTGCCTGACCGGCCTGATGATCCTCATTTTTCTGGGAAGCTGGCGGAGCACGTTGATCATTGCGGTCTCAATTCCGCTTTCGATCCTGACCTCGATTTGCGTGCTGAGCGCACTTGGCGAAACCATCAACATCATGACGCTCGGCGGCCTGGCGCTCGCCGTCGGCATTCTCGTCGATGACGCGACGGTCACGATCGAAAATATCGAGCGCCACCTCGAGCAAGGCCAAGAGCTCAAACAAGCGATATTCGAAGGCGCTGCGCAAATTGCGCTTCCCGCGCTGGTATCGACGCTGTGCATCTGCATCGTCTTCATCCCGATGTTTTTCTTGAGCGGCGTCGCGAAGTATCTCTTCGTTCCGCTCGCCGAAGCGGTCGTGTTCGCGATGCTTGCCTCGTATGTCCTTTCGCGAACTCTGGTTCCGACGCTCGCCATGTACCTGTTACGCGCGAAAGAGCATTTCCGAAAAACGCGCAATCCGCTGATTCTGTTCCAGCGCGCGTTCGAGCGCAGCTTCGATCGGGTACGAGCGCAGTACCAAGCCATCCTGACCACGCTCGTCTATCGGCGAAGGGTTTTCATTCCGACGTTCATGGCGATTTTCGGAGCGGCCTTCCTGCTGGTGCCCATGCTCGGCCAGGATTTCTTCCCGAGTACGGATACAGGGCAATTCAAGCTGCACCTGCGCGCCAAAACGGGCACTCGCATCGAAGAGACTGCGCGACTCTGCGACCTGGTTGACAACGCGATCCGCAGGACCATTCCCGCGAATGAGCTCGCGACGATTCTCGACAATATCGGTCTCCCCTACAGCTCTATCAACCTCACCTACAGCAACTCGGGTCAAATTGGAACCGGCGATGCCGACGTTCTGGTCACACTCGCGGAGAAGCACCGTCCCACTGCAGATTATGCGCGCGAGCTGCGAGCCAGCCTGCCGCGTGAATTTCCAGGTACAACGTTCTATATGCTGCCGGCAGACATCGTGACTCAGATTCTGAACTTCGGCCAGCCCGCCGCCATTGACCTGCAGATTGTGGGCACGAATGTCCAGGAGAGCCGGGCCTTCGCCGATAGAATTCTTCCTCAGCTTGAGCGGATACCCGGCGCAGTTGACCTCCATGTGCACCAGGTTTTCGACTTACCGAAGTTCCATGTAGACGTGGACCGGACGAAAGCGGCGCAGAGCGGATTCACTCAGAACGACGTCGCACGGAGTTTGTTGACCTCCCTGAGCGGAAGCTTTCAAACACAGCCGACCTTCTGGCTGAATCCGCAGAACGGCGTGAATTACAGCCTCGTCACCCAGACGCCACAATACGACATCCAATCTATTCAAGACTTGCAAAACATCCCGCTTAGCAGCCCGGCACAGAAGCAGCCCGAAATCCTGAGCGATGTAGCCGATATCTCTCGCTCGAACGACCTCGGCGTGGTCACGCATTACAACATACGGCGCACCGTCGATATCTACGGGTCCGTGCAGGATCGCGACCTGGGCGGCGTTGGATCCGACATCAATAAAGTAGTCGATGCGAACCGAAAATTCCTGCCGCGAGGCTCGGAGCTTACGCTACGCGGCCAGTCAGAGACGATGCGCACATCGTTTATTGGCCTCCTTGCGGGTTTGCTGGCCGCAATCGTTCTCATTTATCTGCTCATCGTGGTCAACTTTCAGTCCTGGCTCGACCCGCTCATTATCGTGACCGCTTTACCGGCCGCGCTGAGCGGTATCGTGCTGATGCTGTTCATCACACACACCACCATCAGCGTGCCGGCTCTGATGGGCGCGATCATGTGTATGGGCGTCGGCACTGCAAACAGCATCTTGGTGGTCGCATTTGCGAAAGAGCAACTCGCGAGTCACGGCAATCCGGTCGAGGCTGCGCTCGAGGCGGGCTCGACGCGGTTCCGCCCGGTGTTGATGACCGCGCTCGCGATGGTTATCGGTATGATCCCCATGGCAATGGGACTCGGCGAAGGCGGCGAGCAGAATGCGCCATTGGGCCGGGCCGTTATCGGCGGCTTGATCTGCGCAACGGTAGCTACGCTGTTTTTCGTGCCGGCTGTTTTTAGCCTGCTGCACAGATCGCGAAAACCTGGTCCGGCAGCGCAAGAAGCATCGAAAGCAAATGAGCCCGTCCATGCTTAACACGGGGCTTAATACCGGGCATAAGAATGAATCTCGTATGACTGTTGAAGGACAAGCTATTCAATCGACGTCTCCCGGCCACGCACCGCCGCAAACGCCACCTGCAGGCAAACGGTCGTGGCGCGGCTTGCTCCTGTTTGTAGCCGTACTTGCGCTCGTGATGGGCTATGTCATCTATAACGGCGTGAGCTCGCGCGCTCGTGCGAATAGCGCACTCGAGCGTTCCACAGTGGCGATGGCCGTGCCGACGGTCAGCATCGTTCATCCGAAAGTCACGGCGGGCACGCAGGAGGTCGTAGTGCCCGGTAACATGCAGGCCTTCACCGATACTCCGATCTGGGCGCGCGCCAGTGGTTATCTGAAGCGCTGGTACGTCGATATCGGCGGGCATGTCAAAACCGGCCAGTTGCTTGCCGAGATCGAGAGCCCGGAAGTCGACCAGCAGCTTCGACAAGCTCGCGAAGATCTCGCGACCGCGGAAGCCAATCTGAAGCTGGCCCAAATTACGGCCGATCGCTACAACGACCTGTTTAAAACCGATTCCGTTTCCAAACAAGACGTAGACAACGCAGTGCAGACTGCGGCGGCGAGGACGACCACAGTTAAATCCGCACAGGCGAACGTCAGCCGTCTCGAACAGCTTGTCGCGTACGAAAAGGTCTATGCGCCCTTTGACGGCGTTGTCACAGCCCGCAACATCGACGTCGGCGCTCTGATCGATGCGGGCGCGAACACGCCCGGTAAAGAGCTGTTTCACCTGGCATCGACATCCACTCTGCGTGTTTACGTGAACGTGCCCGAGGCGTACGAGCGCGCGGCCAGACCCGGCGTCGACGCGTATCTCACATTGACCGAATTCCCCGGCCGCCAGTTCCACGGCACCGTTGTCCGCAATGCGGAAGCGATCGACCCGGCATCCCGAACTTTGCTGGTCGAAGTGGACGTGAAGAATACAACCGGCGAGTTGCTGCCGGGATCCTATGCTTCGGTTCACCTGAAAGTTCCTTCGAAGATCCAGGCCGTAACGGTTCCGGTGAACACCTTGCTGTTCCGCTCCGAAGGGCTGCGAGTCGCTATTGTGCGGAACGGACACGCCGAGCTCGTCCCTGTCACGATCGGCCGCGATTTCGGCGAGGACGTGGAACTTGTATCCGGCATCACCGCCGACGATAGCGTTATCGTGAACCCAAGCGATTCCATTGCCTCTGGACAGGAGGTCAGAGTGGCGGGGCAAGGCTCCTCGAACCAGGGCTCATAAAGGGAGAAGATTGGAACAAGCGATGAACCGCAAGTTAACACCCGCGGCCCTCGCGATGGCCGTGTTGCTTTCGAGCTGCACGGTGGGGCCGAGATATAACCGGCCAAGTGTACCGGCTGCTCCGCAGTACAGCGAACAGCCTCCAGCGAGTTTCCAGGAAGCGAACGGGTGGAAAACCGCTCAACCGAGCGATGCGCAGCTTCGCGGCAACTGGTGGGAGCTGTTCGGCGATGGGCAGCTGAACGCTCTCGAACAGCAGGTTGCGCCAGCGAACGAGACCTTGAAAGCTGCGGTCGCCAACTTCGAGCAGGCGCGCGCGGCCATCCGTTTCAATCGCGCGGCTCTGTATCCGACGATCAGCGTCGGACCTTCGATCACAACGGACCGGCTCTCGACGAACCGGCCGGTCGGACTTGGCGGCCGCACGTATTCGGATTTCAGTTTTCCCATCGATCTCTCCTATGAAGTCGACCTGTGGGGCCGAATCCGGCGCGCCATTGCGGCTTCGCGCGAACAGTTCGAGGCCTCTGCTGCCGATGTCGAAAATGTGAAGCTCGAGCTTCAGGCCGAGCTCGCGATCGACTATTTCGAAGCTCGCAGCCTCGATGCACAGAAAGAGATTCTTGATAATACGGTGCGCGCTTATCAGAGGGCGCTGGAGCTGACCCAGAACCGCTACACCGGCGGCCTGGCATCGAAAGCCGAGGTCGCGCAGGCACAGACGCAACTCGATCAGACTCAGGCGCAGGATCTCGATCTGGGGGTTGCTCGCGCTCAGGTGCAACACGCGATTGCCGTGTTGATCGGCAAGAACCCCGAGGAGTTCAGCCTGCCATCGATGCCGCTGAAACAGGAGCCGCCGGCGATTCCGGTCGGCGTGCCGTCGCAGTTGCTCGAGCGCAGGCCCGACATTGCTTCCGCGGAGCGGCAGATGGCCGCTGCAAATGAACAGATCGGCATCGCGCAGACCGCCTTCTTCCCTTCCTTGCTGATCGGCGCCGCCGGTGGATTCGAGGCCGGCAGCATCGTGAATTGGTTCACCTGGCCCAA
>JAFAQG010000902.1 GCA_019246575.1 Acidobacteriaceae bacterium | reverse complement strand
CGGCTTGCTCGATCATGGATCGGATCTGGCGATTCAAGAGCACTACACCGATACCGCCGGATTCACAGACCATGTTTTTGCTTTATGCCAGCTGCTTGGGTTTCGCTTTGCTCCCCGAATTCGAGGTCTTCATGATCGGCGGTTGTACACGTTTTCAGCCGATAACTACAAAACGCTAGCGCCGCTGATTGCCGGCAAGATCAATACGATGCGGATCGAGAGGAATTGGGACGACTTACAACGCCTCACCGCCAGCATTCAACAGGGATGCGCCAGCTTCCTTGCTGGTAACTAAGCTGGGGACTTACTCGCGACAGAATGAATTAGCGTGGGCTTTACGTGAGATAGGCCGAATCGAAAGGACGTTATTCACGTTGGAATGGCTGCAAAATCCTGAACTGCGAAGGAGGGTGACGGTGGGCCTTAACAACGGCGAAGCCCGGCATGCGCTCGCGCGTGCTGTGTTTTTTCATCGCTGCGGTGCCGTATCGGACCGAATCCGTTCGGAACAGGCCAACAAAGCGAAGCGGGCTCACGTTCATTACAGCCGCTATCGCCCTCTGGAACACCGTGTACCTGCAGAAAGCTCTGCGCAAGCTGGCCGACCACAACTTGCCTATGCCTGAGGACCGTATAGCTCACCTGTCGGATGGGAGCATATCCAGCTAACAGGCCAATACCACTGGGATCCGCATTTTGCTAGTACCCTGGAGCGTCTGCGTCCGCTGCGGACTCCACATTGGCTGGGCGAGGAAGAATCCGCTTGAGACCTTACGGTACAGTTTTGTCCATTTCGTTGAGCGACCCCTCACACCGGCCCAAGGAAAGCTCCAGCCGGTATCTGCGGCCCGAGAGGGAATGCGGTGGACTTCGGAGCCTGTTAGGTTCCGAATGATCGTGCTATGCTTGAGACATGAGGGTCGCGATCAGCGAGCTGGAGGAAATTCGCGAAGTCTTTGGGCTGAGTCGATCGGAAATGGCAGACCTCCTGGGCCGCCGCCCTCAATCCATTACGGAATGGGAAACGCGAGGCATTCCGCGCGAGAAACGAGCCTCCGTCGAGCGGCTGTTGGATCTGGCGCATGTGTTTCGGAAACGTGTGATCGCGTCTCGCATTCCGGAAATCGTGCGCACACCCGATGCCTGGTTAGGCAACCGAACCATTCTGGAGACGCTGCGCACGGACGGAGTGGATCCCATTTACGCCTATCTCGGACGGCTGTTTCACTACAGCGGTTCGTAAGTGACTGCGTATCGTACCGTTCTCCGTAGCGACCTCTACTATCGCGTAATCGCGCCCGAGTGGACGGATCCGGCCAACACGGCGTACTCGAAGGAACACGGCGGCCGCTGGAATCCACCGGGAGAATTTGGTGCGCTCTATCTGAACGCGACGGTCCAAGTTGCTGCCGCCAATGCGCGCGCACAACACGCCGGACGAGCGATCAAGCTGTTTGATTTGTGGGCTAAAGCCCGCCCCGAACTCGTCACGTTCGAAATTCCGGTGACCGCCGCTCTCGACGCGTGCACTCCGGAGGGGTTAACGGAGCTTGGTTTCGCCCACAATTTCCCTTATGGTGTGGCCTGGCGGCCCTGCCAGGCGATCGCACGAGAAGCGCATTCCGCTGGAATGACCGGCGTTGCCTCGCGATCGAACGCCGAAGTAACCGCAACCACATGCGTAGGCGAGGAACTTGCTGTGTTCGAAGAGAGCATCGTTGGTCCGCCGCAGAGCCGCCGCCGGTTTGAGGAGTGGTATCCCGATCCGATCCCCGGATGATAGATTGTCGCCGCGCTGCGGCGACAATTGAGCTTGGACGATCAATATTCATACACCGGCCGACCTCGATGCCTTCGTCGACCCATCTGGTCGGCACCGAAGATCGCGTGGTGCTGGCCGATATGGGCGCGTGCTCGGGCCAGGTTGCCACGCAGTGGTTCGAGGATATATACGAAGACGTGGCCGCGGCCGGTATTGTCTTCACTGCCATTGGACTGGTCACGCCGGATTCGGCGAGCGTCGAGAGCGTGTTGTCCTGGGGGAACCGCTTGCAACGCATTCATGGTGGAGAACCATCTCACGGATCATGCCGACCTGGCGTATTGGCGGGATGCGGCGCAGGCCGAGCAGTTTCGAAACGTGTTCCAGCCCGCCGTGATTCAGATGCATTTCCGGTTTGCCGGACTCGAAAATCCGGAGCGGCAGTACTGGTGTCACATTGGGCCAGGTAACGAGCGGCAGAGTTCCGTGCGGGAGTTGGCGAAAACTTCGCTCGTGATGCGGGCGCAAGGGTGTCGGGCGGAAATTATTTGCAGAGTTCGACCGTGTGCAGGAGTTGTTGTTGCCATGACGCCCGCCGTCTCGCTCGAGAAGTCGGACCTGTTCGAACGCATCGCGCAGGCCTTACCGCCGAACAGCGCGAAGACTATTGGCACGAGATGGCGTACCTGAAGCATCTCGATCCCGAGGACGAACTGCTGCGGCTGACGCGCGCGACCGGCTATCTCACGCAGATCAGCCAGGGCGTTCCGGAAGAGCGCGAACGGTTCGAAACTCTACTGACCGATGCCGTGGGTGCGATCGAGCGGGCGCATGAATCGGTCACCAGCCCTCCGGCACCGCTCGATAGCAACTCCTCAATCGTTAGTCACCCGGTTAGGCTGGACGTCGCTCTTCTGCCGAAACGAAGCTCATTATCATGATGTGCGACCTTATTATCGAGTGTCGGTGACTCAACGGAGAGGAACCCGATGCATAGAAAGAAGAGCATGTTTGAAAAGTTCATGCTGCGGTGAGCCGATTCAGCATCAATCGAATGGCAGCGATATCGATCATCGTTTCCGACGTCTGCACATTGTATTCGTAGTCCTTGCTCAAGCGGCGGTTGCGCCAAAGCCAGGCGAACGTGCGCTCGACAATCCAAGTGAACCCGGTAAGTTTGAAGGCTCGCTGGCGTCGTTTCACGATTTGTAATCTCCAGCCGTCATCACGGCGAATTTGCCGGGCAAGCTTCCGGCTTTCATGTCCGGCATCGGCAAACGACGGTGCGAATGCCTGGAAACAACGGGCTCAAGCCAGCCAGCAGCAAGGACGCTGCGCGCCGATCAGATATATTGGCCGGCTCGACGCGAGCTGTGATCGGCA